>NZ_BTRL01000017.1:0-114728 GCF_054771475.1 Bacillus sp. MN7755 | reverse complement strand
AACCAAGGCGGAAACGATAATCAAGGCGGAAACGACAACCAAGGCGGAAACGGCAACCAAGGTGGAAACGGCAACCAAGGTAATAACACAACCATTGATCCAAAAGCTCTTAAAGATGGTGAATACAGCATTGGTTTTAAAGTTTTAAAAGATCAAACAGACGAAATTTCAATCATGAACACATATACAAAGAGTCCAGCTGTACTAAAAGTGAAAGATGGTAAGAAGTATGTATCGTTTACATTAACGAATAGTGCATGGATTACAAAATTTGAGTTTGAGAAGAATGGCTCTTTTGTTAACGCAAAAGTGTTAAGTGAGAATAAAGAGCAAAATACAAAAGTAGTAGAGTTAGAAGTAGATGATTTAGCTAAAAAATTAAATGCAAAAGTAAAAGTAGATATTGATGCAATGAATTATCACCATTTCTACGATGTTCAATTTGTATTTGATGAAGGTAGCATCAAGTTTTTAGGTAACAATCAAGGCGGTAATGAGGATCAAAGTGTAAACAATGATCAAGGTGGAAGTAATATTCAAGGTGAAAACAACGGCAAAGGTGGAAATAATAACCAAGGCGTAATCAATAATCAAGGTGGAAATGATACACCGAAAGTAAAAGTTGATCCGAGAAATTTAATAGATGGTCAATATGATATTCCATTTAAAGTGTTAAAAGATAAAACAAATGAACTTTCAAAGATGCATGACTATACTGTACATCCAGCAAAATTAATCGTTAAAGATGGTAAAAAGTACATTGAGATGACGTTGAAAAATAGTGCATGGATTACGAAATTCCAAACAGAAAATAACAGTCTTTTTGCTGATGCGAAAGTAGTAAGCGAAGATAAAAATGCAAATACGAGAGTAGTGCATTTTGAAGTAAGTGATTTGTTTGCAAAATTAAATGCAAAAGTAAAAGTTGATATCAATGAAATGAACTACCATCATTTCTACGATGTCCAAATTCAATTTGATACAAATAATATTGGTGCATTAGGAACGATTAAAGAGGATCCAAAAAAAGATCCGAAAAATAATCCGAATAATCCAGTGATTACACCGAAAGTAGATAATGTAAAAACAGTAGGTACTCCTGATTTTAACCGAAATGCAGATGGTAAGAAGAAAAACGAAGCTACAGGTAATGGTGAGAAAAAAGAGAAAAATTCAAAAACTGCAGATACAGCACAACTTGGTTTATACATGGTGCTACTGCTAGGGTCACTTGCTTTATTAGTTCGTAAATATAGAGCTGGTAGATTGTAATTTTTGGAGTCTTGATGCGTGTTCGCGTGCATCAAGACTTGTTTCATATTGTTTGGAAAGGAGTGGTGATTGAGAGTGAAGAAAATCGCAAGTGTACTAATGGCTATCATTCTGTTAATAAGTATAGCTGGGTGCTCATCACCAAAAAAAGAAACAGCGAAGCAGGTAAAGAGTGATAGTAAAGAGCGAATTGTTGCAACGACAGTCGCTGTTACTGAAATTATGGACGCGTTAGAAGTAGATTTAGTTGGTGTTCCAACAAGTACGAAAGATTTACCAAAGAGATATAAAGGTTTACCAGAAGTCGGGAATCCGATGAGTCCTGATATGGAAAAGGTAAAATCATTAAAGCCGTCAGAAGTATTATCTGTGACAACACTTGAATATGAATTAAAGCCAGTTTTTGATGGTGTAGGTATGAAAGCGAACTTTGTAGACTTAACTAGTTTAAAAAACATGCAAAATTCCATTAGTAATTTAGGTAAGCAATATGGACGTGAAAAACAGGCTGAAGTCGTTGTTACGAAGTTAGATAACAAGGTTGCAGAGATTAAAAAAGCAGTAAAGGGAAAGAAAGAACCGACAGTGCTTATTTTATTAGGTGTACCGGGGAGTTATTTGGTAGCAACAGAGCATTCTTATATTGGAGATTTAGTGAAACAATTAGGTGGCAAAAACATCGTACAAGGTGAGCAAGTAGAGTATTTAGCTTCTAATACAGAGTATTTAAAAAAAGCAGATCCAGACATTATTTTACGAGCAGCGCATGGTATGCCTGATGAAGTTGTAAAAATGTTTGATAAAGAATTTAAAACAAATGATATTTGGAAACACTTCGCTGCAGTTAAAAATAATCGTGTTTACGATTTAGAAGAGCGTTTATTTGGAACGACAGGGAATTTAGAAGCAACAGAAGCGTTAGATGAATTGAAGAAAATGATGTATCCGTGATGCATTTTAATATAAAGGAAGAGTGGAATGAATAAAAAAACTTGGAGTTTCTTCATTGTTACTGTATTGCTTATTGTTATGACATCATTGTCAGCAATGAAAGGGAGTTTAGAAATAGGGATAGTGGACCTTGTACAAGGGATATTTACAGGGGCCAATGAAGATGTTGAAGTCATTAAAGATTTACGTTTCCCGCGTATTATTATTGCGCTGTTCACTGGGGCGGCTCTTGCCGTTTCGGGTGTGCTTTTTCAAGCTGTTATGAAAAATCCACTCGCTGATGCTGGAGTGATTGGTATATCTTCAGGAGCAAGTTTTATGACACTTGTTATTATTACGTTATTCCCGCAATTCTTTTTCTGGACACCGATATTCGCCTTTTTAGGTGGTGCGTTTGCATGTTATCTCGTTTATGCATTTTCGTGGAAGTCGGGGTTAAGTCCACTTCGCATTATTTTAGTTGGTATAGCTATTAATGCGATGTTCACTGGATTAAATGAATCGTTCATTACGATTTGCGGATATTTCATTAAGAGTATTAAGCAAACGACGACTTCTAATATAACGATGAAGACGTGGGGCGATGTAGAAATAATGGTTACGTATGGAACAATTGGTCTTATTCTTGCACTGTTTGTAGGAGCTTGGTGTAACTTATTATCGCTACAAGATAAGACTGCGAAAAACTTAGGTCTGCACGTGACGAGAGTTCGTCTTATTATCTCTGCTATTGCAGTACTCTTAGCAGCAGTATCAACAGCGATTGCAGGTGTTATTGCTTTCGTAGGATTACTCGTTCCGCACATTTCAAGACAACTAGTCGGTTCAGATCATAAAGTATTAATTCCATTTTCTGCTCTTGCAGGAGCGTTATTAATTTTGACGGCGGATACGATTGGAAGGTTAATTGTGCCACCTAACGAAATTCCAGCAGCGACGATTATGGCAGTTATTGGTGGCCCATTCTTAATATTCTTGCTTAGAAAGAGTGATAAAGTTCATGGAAATTAAAAATGTAACCTTTTCGTATGATAATGTAACGGATCGATTAAAGTCGGTTAGTAGTGAAATAGAGATTGGTAAAATTACAACAATTATTGGTCCAAACGGTTGCGGGAAATCGACATTACTTGGCGTGATGTCAAGAAATCACGATCCTCGTAGCGGAGAGGTAATACTGGATGGGAAGGCCATTAGCCAATATAAACCGAAAGAGTTTGCTAGAAAGTTAGCCGTTGTCCATCAACAAAATGAAGCACCGGCAGATATGACGGTAGAAAAATTAACAAGTTTTGGTCGTATGCCTCATAAAAATGTTTTTTCCTCGCAAACCAATGAAGATAGAGAAGCGATCGAAAGGGCTTTAGCATGTACGAATTTGCTAAGTAAACGTGATAAAGAGATTCATGCGTTATCTGGCGGAGAAAGACAACGTGTTTGGATTGCTATGACGTTAGCTCAGAAAACACCAATGCTCTTTTTAGATGAACCGACAACCTATTTAGATATTTATTATCAACTCGAAATCTTAGAGCTAGTAAAAGAGTTAAATGAAGTACATGGATTGACGATTGTTATGGTATTACACGATATTAATCAGGCGATTCGCTATAGTGATCATATCATTGTTATGAAAGACGGCGAAATTGTTACGAAAGGTAAGCCAAATGATGTTGTGACAGAAAGTATGATAAAGACGATATACGGTGTAGATGTCGTTGTAAAGCAAGATGAAGATACAGGGTTGTATATGGTCCCAATGGGTATTTAAATATGCGAACAATCCGTTTTGAGGTGATAATTTGAGTAGTAAAAAAGAACGGAAGAAGAATTCTTTTTTTCAACGAATACTTACAGTTGTTTTTTTAGGTACCTTTTTCTATTCAGTATATGAATTAGGTGATATTTTCATGGATTACTATGAAAATCGTAAAGTAATGGCCGAAGCACAAAACATTTATGAAAAAAGTCCGATGGAAGAGCAATCACAAGACGGGGAAGTACGTAAACAGTTCAAGGCTCTGCAGCAAATTAACCAAGAAATAGTTGGATGGGTTACGATGGATGATACACAAATTAATTATCCAATCGTTCAAGCGAAAGACAATGATTACTATTTATTTCGTAATTATAAAGGTGAAGAAATGAGAGCAGGAAGCATCTTTATGGACTATCGTAATGATGTGAAATCTCAAAATCGAAATACTATTTTATATGGTCATCGTATGAAAGATGGTTCTATGTTTGGAAGTTTAAAGAAAATGTTAGATGAAGAGTTCTTCATGTCGCATCGTAAATTATATTACGATACATTATTTGAAGGATATGATCTTGAAGTGTTCTCGGTGTATACAACAACAACTGATTTTTATTACATTGAAACGGATTTTAGCAGTGATACGGAATACACATCATTTTTGGAGAAAATTCAAGAAAAATCGTTGTACAAAACGGATACAAAATTGACAGCAAGTGATCAAATCGTAACACTTTCGACGTGTGACTATGCACTCGATCCGGAAGCAGGAAGGTTAGTCGTGCATGCGAAACTAGAAAAAAGACAGTAAATAAAAAAGTATAGAATATGAGAGGTGGTAACGCTTCTCGTATTCTATACTTTAAAAAAGAAATATGTTTACTGTGCTGCAGCCATTGGCATACGTACAACTTCAACATTGTAGTAAGTGATTTTATTATCAAGAATATAATCTGGCATCCCGCCTTGATGTGAGTGAGCATCTTTAAATGCTGAGCTCTTCGTCCAACCTTGGAAATCTTCTTTTGCATTCCAACGTGTGCTAATTGTTACTTCATCATAATCAACTGTATTTTGCGTTAAAAGAACTTCTAAACCTAAAAAGCCTGGCATCGTTTCGACTTGACCTACTTTATTAAAACGTTCAATTAATTTATGTCCATTTCCCTTTGTAATTTTAGCTGTATTTGTAACAATAATCATGTTTATTCCTCCTATAAATATTGCCTTTGTTTTCGAGAACTCATATACATTAAATGATAATGAAAATCATTATCATTGTCAATGGTAAATGTAAAATAAATAAGTTTTTTTATTGTTTTGGACAGTAAGATTTCCATTTCAAAATGTAGTAAATATATGGTGGTTAAGCGAGAGAATGAGCGAGTTGTACTAGCAAAGCAATAATATGGTATAGTGAAACGAGGCTGTTTTTCAGTCTCGTTTTTGAAATGCTTCCTATAGAGAAAGCATGCAAATGGAAAGGAAGTTATTATATGCGATCAGAAGTAACTGTAAAAATAAAACCGAAATTTATAAAAGAAATTAAAAGTGGATATCCGCTTATTTTAAAAGATGCAATTCAAAATTTAAATGACGTCCGTGAAGAAGGGACAATCATCAAAGTAGTAGATGAGAAGAACAACTTTGTCGGAAAAGGTTATTATGGAAAACAAAATAAAGGATACGGCTGGATTTTAACGAGAAAAGAGAGTGAACAAATTAATCAATCTTTCTTTGAAAGTAAAATAAAATCTGCCTTACATAAACGAAAACAATTTTACAAATCAAATGATACGACAGCATTCCGTGTCTTAAATGGCGAAGGTGATGGTCTTGGAGGCTTAATCATCGATTATTATGACGGTTATTATGTAGTGAGCTGGTATAGTGAAGGAATCTATACTTTCAGAGATGAAATCATAGCAGCTCTTCAAAAAGTAGCAAACTTTAAAGGTATTTATGAGAAAAAGCGTTTTGATACGAAAGGGAAATACATTGAAGGTGATGATTTCGTAGCAGGAGAGCGCGGGGAGTTCCCACTTATCGTAAAAGAGAATGGTGCGAACTTTGCGGTGTATTTAAACGACGGAGCGATGGTTGGTGTATTTTTAGATCAGCGTAACGTTCGAAAACAAATTCGTGATAAGTATGCGAAGGGAAGAACAGTGCTAAATATGTTCTCTTATACAGGTGCTTTCTCTGTATTTGCAGCCCTTGGTGGAGCGAGTAAAACGACGAGTGTCGACCTTGCAAATCGTAGTTTAAGTAAAACGATTGAGCAGTTTAGTGTAAATGAAGTTGATTATGAAGCGCAAGACATTATCGTAGAAGATGTATTTCTTTACTTCAAATATGCAGCTAAGAAAAAGATGAAATTTGATATGGTCGTACTTGACCCTCCAAGCTTTGCGCGTTCAAAAAAATATACATTTAGTGCAGCGAAAGATTATAAAAATTTATTAAAAGAAACAATTGCCATTACAGAAAATAACGGAATTATCGTTGCTTCTACAAATTGTAGCGCATTCGATATGAAAAAGTTTAAATGCTTTATCGATACAGCATTTAAAGAAATGAATGGAAAATATAAAATATTAGAAGAACATTCTTTACCAGAAGATTTCCGTACAATCGATCAATTTAAAGAAGGAGACTATTTAAAGGTAGTTTTCATCGAGAAAATTAAAGGGTAATAAAGAAAAAGGAGCTCGAGTTTACTTGAGCTCCTTTTCTTATTGAACGATATTTTGTACTCTACCGACTTGCCCGTCCTGCAATCGCACTTTAATGCCATGCGGATGAGAAGGAGAGTTCGTTAAAATATCTTTTACAATTCCACGTGTTAATTTGCCGGTACGTTGATCTTGTTTTAATACAATATCAACTTCAAGGCCGGGTGCGATATTAGAACGTTTTTGTCCGTTCATTTATACACCTGTACGTCTACGTTGGTTGTTTGTTTTTTTCGTTTGTTGGTTTTGCAATTTTTTTGTTTCTTGGCTTTGGTTCGTATTATTTAAGTTATTTCCATTTCCTTGCTTTTTCTTTGCAAGTTGTTCACGCATTAAATCAGCTAAGCTTACTTTTTTGTTTTCTGACATGATAAGTCTCCTTTATATAAAGTTAATTATGAACAATCGTAGTGAATTTCATCATATCATTGTTAAGGAAGGAAGGGAAGTTGGTTTGAAAATTCATATATTTGTTTCAAGTCTGTAGTAGTTACGATACAATTGAATTGTTAACGTTTGTAAAAAGGGGATAGACATATGTCACATCATATTTTATTAGTTGAAGATGATCGCTCAATTCAAGAGATGGTGGAAAAGTATTTAATAAAAGAGGGCTTTCAAGTTACAATCGCATCTGATGGAGAAGAAGGCGTGAACACATATTTAAAAGGTTCATTTGATTTGATTATCCTCGACATTATGATGCCAAAGCTAGATGGCTTAGAGGTTGTGCGTATCATTCGTGAAAAAAGTGCGGTTCCGATATTAATGATGTCAGCAAAAGATACAGATGTTGATAAAGCTGTTGGATTAGGACTTGGAGCAGATGATTACATTTGTAAGCCATTTTCTATGATTGAATTGGCGGCGCGTGTAAAAGCAGGTATTCGAAGATCTACGAAATATTCGACTACAGAAACAACAGAAAAGATGATTCAAATTGGTGATTTAACAATCGATCCAATTAATTTTACTGTGGAAAAAAATAGGAAGCCTCTCAAGCTTACTTTAAAAGAATTTGAGATTCTAAAACTGTTTGTAAAGAATCAAAATCGTGTATTTACAAAAGCACAAATATATACGCTAGTTTGGAACGAAGAGTATTATGGTGACGATAACGTTATTAATGTTCATATGAGAAGATTGCGTGAGAAAATCGAAAGTGATCCATCTAATCCAGAATACATTAAAACGTTATGGGGTATCGGTTATAAGTTGGAAGTGATGTAATATGGTCAATTTGTTAATAGGTATTATTTTTATATTGTTATGTGTCATTTACATACAGTATAAAATGAGAAAAAATAGTAGTAAAAATTTACGATACACATATGAAAAGTTAGAAAGTATTGTAAATGAAAAAACCGGCGAGAAGTTACTCGTTATGACAGATGATCTAGAATTGCAAAAATTATTAGTGGCAATTAATGAATTGTTAGATGCAAAACAGAAAACGAATGCAGATCATGCAAAAGTAGAAATTTCGATGAGAAAAATGCTTTCAAATATTTCACATGATTTAAAGACGCCACTAACAGTTATTCTTGGATATACAGAAATGTTAAATAAGGATAAAACGATAAGTAAAGAAGAACAACAAATATTACTTGAAAAAGTGCGTGTGAAAACACTAGAAGTAATGGAATTGATTCATAAGTTTTTTGATTTAGCAAAGTTAGAATCTGGTGACAAGGCAATCGAAATGACAAAAGTAAATATGAATGAAGTTTGTCGTGAGAAGATTTTATCTTTTTATGATTTAGTGACGGCAAAAGGTTTTCATGTTCATATTGATATACCAGAAAGAAATATATATGCACTTGGAAATGTAGAAGTATTAGGCAGGGTATTGAATAATTTAATATCAAATGCGATTACATATGGAGACGATGGAAAGACACTTGGTATGATGTTAAGAGATGATGAAACGAATGTGTATATAGACGTATGGGACAAAGGAAAAGGAATTGATGAGTCTCATATTGATAAAGTGTTTGAGCGTATGTACACACTTGAAGATTCAAGAAATAGATTGTACCAAGGAAGCGGTTTAGGGTTAACGATTACGAAAAGGCTTGTGGAAGCGATGGATGGAAAAATTCATCTTTCTAGTAAGCCGTATGAAAAAACAATTTTTACAGTTGTATTAAAAAAGATGCAGTTTTAGCTTGTAGAGAAGTAGATTCTACAAGCTTTTTTGCAGCGTAAGGAATTTGTAAGAAACGGGTAAGAAAAAAGAGATTTCCGTTGTCTATTATAGAAATATAAAGTAGTGCGAAAGGGGTAAGTGACGTGACATATATATTAAAAACGAACCAGCTGACAAAAGTGTTTAAAGGGAAAGAAGTTATTTCTAGCGTTAACATGCATGTGAAAAAAGGAGAGATATACGGTTTCTTAGGACCCAATGGTGCTGGTAAAACAACGATTATGAAAATGATTACAAATTTAATAAAACCGACGAGTGGTGATATTGAAATTTTCGGTGAGAAGTTAATAGACACATCGTATGAAGTATTAAAAAGAATGGGGACAATTATTGAATATCCAATCTTTTATGATAAATTAACGGCGAAAGAAAACTTAGAATTACATTGTGAATATATGGGTTATTACGATAAAAACGCAATTAATCATGCTTTACATTTAGTAAAACTGCAAGGAATAGATAATAAAAAAGTAAAAGATTTTTCATTAGGAATGAAACAACGACTCGGTATTGCAAGGGCAATTGTAACGAAGCCAGAATTACTCATTTTAGACGAACCCATAAACGGTTTAGATCCAATTGGTATTAAAGAGTTACGAGACTTATTTAAAATGCTCTGCAAAGAATATGGCATTACATTATTAGTTTCTAGTCATATTTTAGGTGAGATGGAACTAATGGCGGATACAATTGGTGTAATTCAAAATGGAAAACTAATAAAAGAAGTTTCAATGAAGAGTATTAACGGAAAACAAACAGAGTACATTGAAATTACTGTTCCTGATGTGAAGCGTGCAGCTTACATTTTAGAAGATAAACTCGGCATAAAAAATTATAAAATAATGAGCGGAAATATGATTCGTGTGTATGATACGGCAGTGTCTCAGCAGGCCATTTCAAAAGCACTTATTATGAACGATGTGGAAATTGAAAGTATAAATAAGAAACATAGTTCCTTAGAAGAGTATTTCTTAAATGTAATGGATGGAGAGGGCATTCATGCTTAATGGATTGTTAGTGAATCTAGTAAGTGGATTGATCGTAATGTTCATAAGTGGGATTTTATATTATAGGAAACCAGAGCGGAAATGGTTGTTAATTCTATTAGTGATAGGAATGTTAAGCGTAATTACTGCTGGAATTAGAATGTTAACAGCGTAGAGAGAGTTATATAAAGAATGGAGGCGTGGTTTATATGTTTAAATTAATGAAACTCGAATGGAAAAAACATAAATTATCTAGTTATTTTAAAGGAGTAGCGATTTGTATTATAGCAATTTTTGCTGCGATAAGTCTTATGGCATGGGGGTCTAAAGTAGAGGGTGATTTGATGTTCTCTAACTATATGGAATACATGTCTTTAGCAAATATTCTTATTAGAATTACATTTATTATTTTTGCATCGGTTATTTTATCACGTTTAGTGATTGATGAATACAAGAACAAAACAATACAGCTACTATTTATGTACCCACTGCAAAGGAAAATGCTAATGAGAGCGAAATTAGCAATTGTTTTTAGTTTTTGCTTTGTGAGCACGATAATCGCAACATTCATTATTAGTTTGCTCATGTTCTGTATGAATCCAATAATGGGACTACTTGAAACGCCTGTTACGATGGGGGAAATAATAGCTATCGTTCCAGCTACTTTTATAAGTGCATTTATGATATCTGGTATTAGTTTAATTCCTTTATTTTTTGGGATGAGAAAGAAATCAACACCGACAACGATTACTTCTGCAGTAATAATTGGGATGATGACGAACAGTAACGTTGGTCCTGGAAACGGTCAAGTAAGTATGTATGATTTTATAGCTATCCCAATAGTGCTCTGTTTATTAGGAATTTTCATTAGTTATCTATCGTATCGTAAAATCGACAAGATCGATGTGGCGTGAAGCAAGCTTAAAACAACAACGAACTGGGGTATGAATGGTGAAAAAAATAATAGTAATTGCAATATTATTCATTACAATTGCTAGTATGTTTTTTGGTTTTAAGGTATTTCAGGGGAAAGATTTTAAGAAAGAAAAGTCTTTTGAGATAAATAATATAAAAGAAATAGAAGTAGACAATGAAAACTGGGATATTGAATTTAAAAGTACAGACTCTAATAAAATAGTAATTTCCGTCCAAGGTCAACAAGTAGATAAAGAGATAGATCCCGTCAAAATAGAAAATGACAAAAATAAAATTGTGATTAAGCAAAAACAAAAGGTGACCAGTGTTTTTAATGGTTTTACGTTTAGGAAGAAAAATAGTATATCTATAGCTATTCCGAAGAAAGAAATAGATAAAATTGTATTAAATAATAAATCGGGTGATGTGAAAATAAGAGATATAGTAGTAAAAAATATCGTGACAAAAGGCAAGTCTGGAGATGCAATGATTACAGGATTATCGGCAGAGAAGAGTGAGTTCATATCCGAAAGTGGAGATTTAATGTTAAAAGATAGTTCATTACAAGAAGTAAATATAACTTCTACTACTGGCGGTAATTATGTAAAAAATGTAAAAAACGAAAATATGAACATTACTTCAACATCTGGGGAAGTATTACTAAAAGATATGACAGAAGGAAAATCATTATTTATAGAAACAAAATCAGGAGATATTGGCGTACGGTATAAAGGTGTTCCGGCATCATTGAAACTTACGGCTAAAAGTAATTCGACTGACGTAATGATAGATTTAAAAGGACTTAAGAAAGATAAAAATACAGAAAAGATAAAAGAAGGAACTATTGGTGATGCAAAAAACGAAGCGAAGATTTTAAGTGAAACAGGAGTCATTTATATTGATTAAGTCTTATGAGAAAGGAGGACACTATCATGCTACGTTTAATGAAGCTAGAACTGAAGAAGTTTAAGCTTGGATGGTATGTGAGGGGAGCGATTATTGCAAATCTTGTTATACTGGCATTCTTGATCTTTGTTAGCATCGTTTCTCAAATAGAAGGAGATCCTGAAATAAGAGATCCGCAGATGATTTTGTTAATGGCTAGTACAGTAGTAAGAGCAACATTTATTGTTTTTGGTAGTGTATTAATCGCAAGGTTAATAATTGGTGAATATAAAAATAATACAATACTAATCATGTTTTCTTATCCTATTAACCGAAAGAAAATGATGGCTAGTAAGTTGGCTATTACAGCGATAGTAACATTTATAACAGTTATTGTATCTAACATTTTAGTAGTAGGAGTTTTCTTTGGGATAGATAGCTATTTTTCAATTATTCCTAATTCATTCACAGTAGATCAATTGATGCAAGAAGGAATAAAACTGATTCCTTTAGCCATTGCAACTGCGGGAATGAGTTTAATCCCATTATATTTCGGAATGCGTAAACGTTCAGTGCCAACTACAATTGTTTCATCTCTTATCATTGTCTCAATTGCAATGAATGACAACCCAATGTTTCCTATAGCAACTTTTCTTCCCCTTCAACTAGCATTGGCAGCAATTGGAGTTGTGATTGCATATTACGGAATTAAAAATATAGAGAAGGAAGATATAACTGTATGATAAGAATACGTAAAAAGAGTTGGCGTCACACCAACTCTTTTTTGTATATGTATGCTTCGTTACTACTCTGTAAATTTAGAGTGTGTGCTTAAATACTCTTGCACTCCTGGAGAAATGTTAAAGTTATTAGGACTTTTATATTCGATAGTAAACTCTCCGTCGGTACTTGTTTCAAAGGAGATTGCATAGCTATTCATTTTAGCATCGTAAGAAGTATTTTTGACTTCCGCATCTAGATTAAAGTATTTTGTAATATACTCTTTTGATTCAGTAATTGCTGCTTGTTTTCCCCAAGGGGTACCATAATAGGTGAAATAAAGAGATACACTAATAACTCCAATAATAGAAGTTAGTAAAATAGTTCCCATAGCTATTTTTTTATTTTTTGTATTCAATTTGGTTACTCCTCTTCATAATATGTATTCATTTTAACCTATCTTTTCCATAAAACAACCATTTAGAAAAAATAGTTTCACATGAAACAAGTTACAGAAAAAGACAAGATTTGTAAACATCTTGTCTTTTTTGTTGTTACATTTTAGGAGCTTCCATTCCAGCGGCAGTCCATTCTTCTTTTGCAGGACCATATACGCCAGGAACTGTTAAGCCAGCTTGCCTCATTAAAACCGTCATTTGTCCGCGGTGGTGATTTTGATGATTAATAAGTGTCATTAAAAATATAGAATTCGGCATAGGACGACCAAAGAAGTCATTAATAGTTGCTAAATCTTGATCAGTCCATTCGCTTTGAAGTGCTTCAACAAAAGCCGCATTCACTTTACGATACTCATCAGCGATTGTTTTAGCTGAAGTTGGAACAGGATAATCTTTCGTTTCCCCTTCAAATTTAAGTCCCGTACCAGATAGTATAACTGGAATTGCCGTCACGATATGCCAAGCAACTCTGCCTAACGTCCAGTGCCCAGGTGCGATTTCTTTTGACAAAGATTCATCTGTTAGTACATCGAGCATCTTTTGAGTAGACTCAGCCTCGTATGTCCATGATTGCAAGAAGCCTTCAATAGTTTGATACATATTTATCCCCCCTAGTTATGTTCAAAGGTTAAATTCGTGAAAAAAAGATAGTTTCCTTTAGGCTTATGAGAATGAATTAAAAAAAGAGGCTTCTCACATAAGAAGCCTCTTTTTTAATTAACCTTCTTCCCACTCTTCCTCATTAACCATAAGAAATAAGGTGCTCCAAGTACAGCAACGACAAGACCAGAAGGGATTTCTTTCGGGTATGCAATTGTTCGTCCTAGTAAGTCAGCAATGGAAAGAAGGATTGCTCCAAACAGTGCTGAACAAACGAAGAGTCTTTGGTGATTCATTCCAACAACGATTCGCGCTAAGTGTGGTGCGACAAGGCCTAAAAAGGCAATTGTACCGACAGCTGCGATATTTACAGATGCAAGTAGTGTTGCTAACACAATGAGGGCAAGGCGCGTTTTATTTACTGGTTGCCCGAGTCCAGTTGCTAAATCGTCTCCAAGTACGAGAACATCAAGTTGTTTTATTAAGAAAAAGATAATGAGTACGAGAATAAGTGATGGATATAGAATGATATTTTCTAAGTGATTCCATCCTCTTGCATACGTACTACCTGATAGCCATGTTAAACCGGCAGCAACGTTCAAATTTGCTCTAACGATAAAGATTTGAATAATCGCTGAGCCGAGAGCTGAAATACCGATTCCTATTAAAGCCAGAGCTGTTGGGCTAAATCCTGATTTCCATGAGAAGAAGAGGACAATTCCAACTGCAAGTAATCCGCCGATAAATGCACCAATTGGTAGGAAGAAACCAGGAAGTGCAGGAAAGACATACATAATAGTTAAAGCACCAACACCAGCTCCCGATGAAATGCCAATAATAGAAGGATCGGCGAGTGGGTTTCGTAATATACCTTGGAAAACAAGCCCGCTTATTGCAAGGCAAGCGCCAGCAATAGCAGCAACGAGCATTCTTGGTAAACGAAGGTTCATCATCATATTTTTATCAAATTGCGTTAATTGCCCTGATATAACATTTGTAATGCTTTCGATATAAGCGTTACTACCGATTGTAACACCAAGAGCAATCGTCACAATACAAAGTGTGATAGATATAATGATTACCTTTTTATAAGAGTAATAGCGAGAACTAGCTCCAGCAGCATTCGCACCGTTATCATTCATATAGTGTATCGACTTCATCATTCGATACACTAAGTAAATAAGCCAAGGCGATCCAATCATTGCCGTGACTGCCCCAACAGGAAGTTCTGCACCGGTTGGATCTATTAATCTACCGACAACATCTGCTCCAAGTAATAATACTGCTCCCCATAAGAAGGAAGAGAGAAGAAGAGTAAGGTGTTGGCGGTATCCGATCAGGCGCATTAAATGAGGGGCAACTAAGCCGACAAAACCGATTGGTCCAACAACAGTAACAATTACTGCTGTTAAAAAGATTGCAGCAATGAAGGCGATAAGACGTGTTACCGCTGTTTTTTCGCCAAGAGAAACAGCAACATCATCACCGAGTAAGAGAATGTTGAGTTTACGAGACATAAATAGTAAAACTAGGAAAGAAATAATGATAAATGGAAAAGCAAATTGAACGCCATCCCAGTTATTTTGAATAAGAGAGCCAGCTCCCCATAAAAATAAACCAGCTGTTTCATTTTCATAGAAAAGTTGCATCGTTCCAGTAAAGGCAGAAAGCATTAATGTAACGACCATACCAGCTAGTGCCATTCTAAGTGGAGTTCCCTTTTTTCCACCAGAAATACGGTATACAAATAAAGCAGTAATAGCACCACCGATAAATGTGAAAAGAAGTGAGTTAATTTGCAGACCTTTCGGTAAGAAAATTGTAGCCGCTACTAGAAAGAAATATGCACCAGAGTGAATACCCATTGTACTGGATTCAGCAAGTGGATTTTTCGTTAACGTTTGTAAAATGACCCCAGATGCAGCAAGAGCACCTCCAGCTAAAATGGCAATTACAGCTCTAGGTAATCGAAGCATGATTAAAGTTTGATGCTCTAGCGATTGGTTCGGTGAGATAAGAGCATCAATAATCATACTATAGGAAATATTTGCTTGACCTTGTCCGATATGAATAAAGAAAAGGAGGAGCAAGAGAGCTGCTCCTCCTCCGAATACAAGACTTGCTCGAAGTGTATGTTGTAAGCTATTCATCGTGTAATCACTTCTTCGCTGTCATTACATCTGCTACTTGTGTTGCTAAAGATTTTGCAGACTCAGGACCACCGAAAATCCAAGTGTCGCCTTTTAATTTATACATTTTGTTTTCTTTTTTGAACTTTAATTCTTCCCAAGCAGGATTGCCTTTTAGTTTCGTGTCAAAAATGTTATCTTCATCCGCTACAATGTAAATGAAGTTTGAATCTTGTACACTTTGTAATGATTCTACAGTTGTTTGTTTGAAACCATCTGCCTCTGATTTACCCGCTTCAAAAGTGTTTGTTAAACCTAATTTTTTTGTAACTTGTAAAGCTGTAGAATTGTCAGTTAAGATGCGGAATGTTGGCACGTTTTTAGCAGTAAATGCTTGTGCCATTGCGATGTTTTTATCTTTTAAGCCTGCTTTGTCAATTTTTGCTTTTGCATCAGCGAATGCTTTATCCATATCAGCTAATACTTTTTTACCTTCTTCTTCTTTTCCGACAGCTGTTGCGATTTGTTTAAATGTTTCTGTCATTTCAGCAAAGTGATCGTTATTGCTTGTTGATGGATCGAACATAACTGTAGGAGCGATTTGTTCTAATTCATTTTTAATTGCTTTACCACGGAATGAAGCTGTGATAATTAAATCTGGTTTTAGACGGCTAATTTCCTCTAAGTTTGGTTGTTGACGTGTCCCTACATCTACAACATCTTTACCTGGTTTTGTTTCTGTATTTACCCATTTATTATAATTCTTAATGTCTGCCATCCCTACTGGCTGAACACCAAGTGCTAATAAGTCTTCTGAATATACCCACTCAAGTACAACAACTTTTTTCGCTGGTTTATCTAATTTTGTTTCCCCCTCAGCGTGTTTAATTGTTATAGCTTGTTTCTTAGCGTCTGTCTTTGTTTCTTTTTTCTCCTCTTTTTGCTGTCCACATCCAACAGCGAATAGAAGAACTACTATGAAAATACTGAGAATTTTCTTCATCTTCTGCCCCCAAATTAAGTGTTTTTTGTAACTAGCACCATAAGTGAAAATGGTTATCAATTACAACACCAAAATCATACTATGAGGATATTTTAAGTGTCAATATTTTTTTAAAATTTTGACGAAAAACAACAAATTATACGGATTTTTATATATCATGGTCGCTATTTAGGAAGAATAAGCCTCTTTACTAAAAAATTGGAGAATATAGGGAGTTTAAATGGGAACTTGGCTGTGTACGAAAGCGTAATATGTGTGGTTAATCATCTGTGGAGATGGGGCGAAAGTACAAGCAAAAAGAGTGAGAATCGCATGTAATAGTTACTAGAATGTATGGAATAAATCTGTGTTTATCCCCACTAGGCAAAGTATGTCTTTGTTATTTAGATAGTTGTTTTCTAACTCGTTGATTGTACTTAAAAGATCGAATGTAAAGGAAGTGATCAACATGTCTTTATGGAGTAATAATATAAATGGATATTGTGGGTGTAATAATCAAAATGGTGTACATGTTGATTCATGCTGTTTTAGTTGCGATGGGACAGTTCCTAAGCTGGGCCCAACAGGTCCGACGGGTCCAACGGGCGACACAGGCCTAACAGGAGCAACGGGTCCGACAGGTGATACAGGCCTAACAGGAGCAACGGGTCCAACGGGCGACACAGGCCCAACAGGAGCGACGGGTCCGACAGGTGATACAGGCCTAACAGGAGCAACGGGTCCGACAGGTGATACAGGCCCAACAGGAGCAATGGGTCCAACAGGGGCGACGGGAATAACAGGGGCAACGGGTTCAACAGGAGCGACGGGAATAACAGGAGCAACGGGTCCGACAGGTGATACAGGCCCAACAGGAGCAACGGGTCCAACAGGGGCGACGGGAATAACAGGAGCAACGGGTCCAACAGGAGCGACGGGAATAACAGGGGCAACGGGTTCAACAGGAGCGACGGGAATAACAGGCTCAACAGGGCCAACAGGTGAAACTGGAGCAACTGGTACAAGTATAACGGCGACGTATGCATTTGCAAATAATACGTCGGGGACAGCAATATCGGTACTTCTTGGTGGAACGAATGTCCCGCTTCCAAATAATCAAAACATTGGTCCCGGAATTACTGTGTCTGGGGGAAATACGGTATTTACGGTTGCAAATGCTGGGAATTATTATATTTCATATACAATTAACATAACAGCTTCGTTATTAGTAAGTTCACGAATTACAATTAATGGTGCACCCCTTGCTGGGACTATCAATTCTCCTGCATTAGCGACCACATCGTTTAGTGCAACAATTATTACCACTCTTGCGGCTGGAAGTGCTATTAGTTTGCAACTATTTGGTTTGTTAGCTGTTGCAACATTATCAACAACTACACCAGGAGCTGTGTTAACGATAATAAGATTAAGCTAAATAATAACTCTCTTACTCTTTGAAGATTAGGAGAGTTTCTACATATAATAAGAAGTTAATGAAGTAAAGCATAGTTATATAAAAGTCAGAATATTATGATTGTAACGTTATGGCGACTATAATATAATGAAAACAACCATCATGAATGAACATTCATTTATTTTTTATGTATTTGAAGGGGGAATGAAGGTGGAAAAACCATGGTTGAAAAGTTATCCAGAGGAGATTCCGAGTACGATTTCTTATGATATTCAGCCGCTTCATAGATATGTAGAACAGATGGCTTCTCGCTATCCAGAAAAGAAAGCGCTTCACTTTTTAGGGAAGGATATTACATTTTCAGACTTCCACGATAAGGTGAAGAGGTTTGCAAATTATCTCCAAAAGCTCGGTGTGGAAAAGGGTGATCGAGTTGCTATTATGTTGCCGAACTGTCCACAAGCTGTAATTGGCTATTACGGTACATTACTTGCGGGAGGTATCGTAGTACAAACAAATCCACTGTATACAGAAAGAGAATTAGAATACCAGCTTCATGATTCGGGAGCAAAAGTAATTCTTTGTCTCGATTTAGTGTTTCCAAGAGTAACGAATGTTCAATCTGCTACAAAAATTGAACATATTATCGTAACCCGTATTGCGGACTTTTTACCCTTCCCTAAAAATCTATTGTATCCATTTGTGCAGAAAAAACAGTCGAATTTAGTTGTGAAAGTATCAGAGAGTGAAACGACTCATCTTTGGAACTCAGTAGAAAAAGAAGTGAATACGGATGTTGAAGTGCCTTGTGATCCTGAAAATGATCTCGCTCTTTTACAGTACACAGGAGGAACAACTGGATTTCCGAAAGGAGTTATGTTAACGCATAAAAACCTTGTTTCTAACACGTTGATGGGGGTTCACTGGTTATATAATTGCAAAGAAGGAGAAGAAGTTGTTCTTGGAGTTCTTCCGTTTTTCCACGTATACGGCATGACGGCTGTCATGAATTTGAGTGTTATGCAAGGATACAAAATGGTTCTGATTCCAAAGTTTGATATGAAAATGGTTTTTGAAGCGATTAAGAAGCATAAAGTGACATTGTTCCCAGGGGCACCAACTATTTATATCGCTCTTTTAAATAGCTCACTTTTAAAACAATACGATATCTCTTCCATTCGTGCTTGTATTAGTGGATCAGCACCACTTCCAGTAGAAGTACAGGAAAAGTTTGAAACAGTTACAGGTGGTAAACTAGTAGAGGGATACGGTTTAACAGAATCATCTCCGGTTACACATAGTAATTTTTTATGGGAAAAGCGAGTACCAGGTAGTATTGGAGTTCCATGGCCAGATACAGAAGCAATAATTATGTCGCTTGAAACTGGTGAGGCATTACCTCCAGGTGAAATTGGTGAAATAGTTGTTAAAGGCCCTCAAATTATGAAAGGATATTGGAATAAGCCAGAGGAAACAGCAGCTGTATTGCAAGATGGCTGGCTTCATACAGGGGATGTTGGTTACATGGATGAAGATGGATTCTTCTATGTGAAAGATCGTAAGAAAGATATGATTGTTGCTAGCGGTTTTAACGTATATCCTCGTGAAGTAGAAGAAGTGTTATATGAACATGAAAAGGTGCAAGAAGTAGTGACAATCGGTGTTCCAGATCCGTACCGAGGAGAGACGGTTAAAGCATTTGTTGTGTTAAAAGAAGGTGCGGAGTGTTCAGAGGAAGAATTAAACCAGTTTGCACGTAAATATTTAGCAGCCTATAAAGTGCCTAAAGTATATGAATTTAGAGATGAACTGCCGAAAACGACAGTCGGAAAAATCTTGCGACGTGTCCTAATTGATGAAGAAAAAAGAAAGAATGAGGATGAGCAAACGGGCTAAGGCCCTTTCTTTTTGAAAAAATAGGATTGACACTTTTCTAAATAGTCAGTATTATAAGAATATGAATGACTATTCATTCAGTCATCTTCTTGAAGGGGACAGTAAAGTGAGGAAAAATAGACCGAAATACAATCAAATTATTGATGCGGCAGTCATTGTGATTGCGGAGAATGGGTACCACCAAGCGCAAGTTTCTAAAATTGCAAAGCAAGCTGGGGTAGCTGATGGCACGATTTATTTATATTTTAAAAATAAAGAAGATATATTAATATCCTTATTCCAAGAGAAAATGGGAGAATTTGTCGAAACAATTCGTCAAAAAACAGCAGGAATTGATAGCGCTGTATCGAAGTTATTCATGTTGGTAGAAACGCACTTCTTGCTGTTGTCACAAAATGATCCTCTTGCTATCGTTACGCAATTAGAGCTAAGACAGTCCAATCAAGACTTACGCCTGAAAATAAATGAAGTATTAAAAGGCTACTTACAAGTTATGGATGAGATTTTAGAGACAGGTATAAAGCAAGGTGAATTCCAAGCGGATTTAAATGTTCGCGTGGCAAGACAAATGATCTTTGGAACAGTAGATGAAGTTGTGACCAATTGGGTAATGAGCGATCATAAGTATGATCTGGTCGCACTTTCAAAAACGGTACACGGGCTACTTATCGCAGCTTGTGGTTATCGTCAATAATGGGAGGGATCATGTTGAAATTCCTATCTGTAAGAGTTGAAGATCATATCGCGGTGGCAACGTTAAATCATGCGCCGGCTAACGCGATGTCTTCACAAGTTATGCATGACGTTACTGAATTAATTGATCAAGTGGAGAAGGATGATAACATTCGTGTTGTTGTTATTCACGGTGAAGGGCGCTTCTTCTCAGCAGGAGCAGATATTAAAGAATTTACATCTGTTACTGAAGCAAAGCAAGCGACAGAATTAGCACAGCTTGGACAAGTTACGTTTGAGCGTGTTGAAAAATGTTCAAAACCAGTTATCGCGGCAATTCATGGAGCGGCACTTGGCGGCGGCCTTGAGTTTGCTATGTCTTGCCACATGCGCTTTGCAACTGAAAGTACAAAACTTGGTTTACCTGAATTAACACTTGGATTAATTCCTGGATTTGCAGGTACACAGCGATTACCACGTTATGTTGGGAAAGCGAAAGCTTGTGAAATGATGTTAACAAGTACACCGATTACTAGTGCAGAAGCATTAAAATGGGGACTTGTTAACGGAGTTTTTGCTGAAGAAACATTTTTAGATGATACGCTTAAAGTTGCAAAACAGATTGCTGGAAAAAGCCCAGCGACAACTCGTGCTGTACTAGAGTTATTGCAAACGACGAAATCGTATCATTATTATGAAGGTGTACAACGCGAAGCTCAAATCTTTGGTGAAGTATTTACGAGTGAAGATGGAAGAGAAGGTGTAGCAGCGTTTTTAGAAAAACGTAAGCCTTCATTTAGTGGCAGGTAGTACAATTATTTTTTTAATATAAATTAACAGAAAATTAAAATTGATAGAATCTTTCTGAAAAACAAGGGGGTAAATGGAATGAACATCTACGTACTCATGAAACGAACATTTGATACAGAAGAAAAAATCGTAATTAAAAACGGTGCAATTTACGATGGCGAAGCGGAATTCATCATCAACCCTTACGATGAATATGCGATTGAAGAAGCAATTCAAGTAAGAGACGCACAAGGTGGAGAAGTTACTGTTGTAACAGTCGGTGGCGAAGATAGTGAGAAAGAACTTCGTACAGCATTAGCGATGGGCTGTGATAAAGCGGTATTAATTAATATTGAAGATGATGTGGAAAATGGTGACCAGTTCACGACAGCAAAAGTTCTTGCTGAATATTTAAAAGATAAAGATGCAGATTTAATTTTAGGCGGAAATGTTGCAATTGATGGTGCATCTGGACAAGTTGGTCCACGCGTAGCTGAAGCATTAAATATGCCGTACGTAACGACAATTACAAAACTTGAGATTGACGGTACAAACGTGAAAATTGAACGTGACGTTGAAGGTGATACAGAAGTAATTGAAACATCATTACCAGTATTAGTAACAGCACAACAAGGTTTAAATGAACCTCGTTATCCATCACTTCCAGGTATTATGAAGGCGAAGAAAAAGCCACTAGAGGAAGTAGAATTAGATGATTTAGATTTAGAAGAAGATGATGTGGAAGCAAAGACAAAAACAATTGAAATCTATTTGCCTCCTAAGAAAGATGCAGGAAAAGTGTTACAAGGCGAGCTGCAAGATCAAGTAAAAGAACTTGTATCGTTGCTCCATACAGAAGCGAAAGTAATCTAATAAAATACGAAATTATATATGCAGGAGGGAAAATCTATGGCTCGTAAAGTATTAGTAATGGGTGAGGTTCGTGATGGATCGCTACGTAACGTTTCGTTTGAAGCGGTAGCGGCAGCAAAAACAATTGCAGAAGGCGGTGAAGTAGTAGGTCTTCTAGTTGGAGACAGCGTTGCTTCTTTTGCAAATGAATTGATTCATTACGGTGCAGATCGCGTTGTGACAGTTGAAAATGATAAATTAAAATCATATACATCTGATGGTTATGCACAAGCATTTTTAGCTGTATATGCTGAAGAAAATCCAGAAGGTATTGTATTTGGACATACAGCACTCGGTAAAGATTTATCACCAAAATTAGCAGCGAAGCTTGAAGCTGGTCTAGTTTCTGACGTAACTGCTTTAGAAGTTGAGGGTGGAAATGTGATCTTCACTCGTCCAATCTACTCTGGTAAAGCATTCGAGAAGAAGATTGTAACGGAGGGCATATTATTTGCAACAGTGCGTCCAAATAACATTGCAACACTTGAAAAAGATGAGTCTCGCAGTGGTGACGTATCTTCTATTACAGTAGATGTGAAAGACCTACGTACAATCATTCAAGATGTCGTCCGTAAAACAGCAGAAGGTGTTGATCTTTCTGAAGCGAAAGTTATTATCGCTGGCGGACGTGGTGTGAAGAGTGAAGACGGATTTAAACCATTAAAAGAGTTAGCTGACGTACTAGGCGGCGCTGTTGGGGCATCTCGTGGTGCTTGTGACGCTGAGTACTGTGATTACTCATTACAAATTGGTCAAACTGGTAAAGTTGTTACGCCAGACCTATACATTGCATGCGGTATTTCTGGTGCGATTCAGCATTTAGCTGGTATGTCTAACTCAAAAATAATCGTTGCGATTAATAAAGACCCAGAAGCAAGTATCTTCAAAGTAGCTGACTATGGCATTGTTGGCGATCTATTTGAAGTCGTACCTCTTTTAACAGAAGAGTTTAAAAAGTTAAAAGTACATTCATGATTTGAGTACCCTTGAGTTCCAAGTGAAGTACCCCTATATATAGAAAAAGGTGAGAGATCCCCTGTCTCTCATCTTTTTAGTATTTAATCCGTATTTTTATATAGTATAAAGGAACACTTTTTTGTTACAATACATAACGATACATATTATTCGCCACGTATATAAGTTAATGATATACTCTTGGTAGAATATACTTGAAGGAGGAAATAAAATGGCAATTGTAAACGCAAATGACCAAAGCTTCGCAGCTGAAACTAGCGAAGGTGTTGTATTATTAGATTTCTGGGCACCTTGGTGTGGACCTTGTAAAATGATCGCTCCTGTATTAGAGGAAATTGATGCAGAACTAGGCGAAAAAGTAAAAGTAGTAAAAGTAGACGTGGATGAAAACCAAGAAACTGCTCGTCAATTCGAAGTAATGAGTATTCCAGCTCTTTTCGTATTAAAAGACGGTAAAGTAGTTGATCAAGCGTTAGGTTACAAACCGAAAGAAGCGTTAGTAGAATTAGTTTCTAAACACTTCTAAAATAAAAGGGCTACCATTTGGTAGCTTTTTTTATTTTCCTTTTTTACACCTTTCCGTTACAATAAAAGAACGTATGTTGGGTATTTTGGCATAGTATGTTTTCATGTGAAAATAAAAATGCTAAGCATGTAGAAATGGAGGGTAACGAGTGCACGAACATTTAAAAGAGAAATTGGCTATTTTACCAGATCAACCTGGTTGTTATTTAATGAAAGATAAGCAAGGAACGGTTATATATGTCGGAAAGGCAAAAGTGCTTAAAAATCGTGTGCGCTCGTACTTTACTGGTTCGCATGACGGGAAAACACTTCGGCTAGTAGGGGAAATTGTAGATTTTGAATATATTGTAACCTCTTCAAATCTAGAGGCTCTCATTTTAGAGTTAAACTTAATAAAAAAACATGATCCAAAATATAATATTCAATTAAAAGATGATAAAACATATCCCTTTATTAAAATTACAGCTGAGAAACAGCCGCGATTACTTATTACGCGAAATGTAAAAAAGGATAAGGGAAAGTATTTTGGCCCTTATCCGAATGCACAATCAGCTCATGAAACGAAAAAACTGCTAGATCGTATGTATCCGCTTCGTAAGTGCTCAAATATGCCCGATAAAGTTTGTTTATATTATCATATGGGTCAATGTTTAGCGCCTTGTGTGAAAGAAGTGACGGAAGAACAAAACAAAGAAATTGTAGATGAAATTATTAAGTTTTTAAATGGTGGACATAAAGAAGTTCGTTCAGAATTAGAAACAAAAATGTATGAAGCTTCAGAGAAACTAGAGTTTGAACGTGCAAAAGAGTTACGTGATCAAATCGCTCATATCGATGCGATTATGGAAAAACAAAAGATGATTATGAGTGATTTAGTGGATCGTGATGTGTTTGGGTATGCAGTTGATAAAGGGTGGATGTGTGTTCAAGTTTTCTTCGTTCGAAAAGGAAAGCTAATCGAACGTGATGTTTCTATGTTTCCAATCTACGATGAACCAGAAGAGGGATTCTTAACGTTTATCGGTCAATTTTATGAAAACAGCAGTCATTTTAAGCCGAAGGAAATTGTCGTTCCAGGAAGTATAGACTCAGAATTAGTAGAGCGCTTTTTAGAAGTGGAAGCGACACAGCCGAAACGCGGTAAGAAAAAAGATCTTGTAGAACTGGCAAATAAAAATGCGAAGATTGCTCTTGAAGAGAAATTCTATTTAATTGAACGTGATGAAGAGCGAACGATTAAAGCTGTAGATCAGTTAGGAAAGCAGCTCGGGATTGAAACACCGTATCGTATTGAAGCGTTTGATAACTCAAATATTCAAGGAACAAATCCCGTTTCTGCAATGATTGCTTTTATCGATGGGAAACCAGCGAAGAAAGAGTACAGGAAATATAAAATTAAAACGGTTCAAGGACCAGATGATTATGAGTCTATGAGAGAAGTTGTGAGGCGCCGTTATACAAGGGCACTGAAAGAGAATTTACCATTACCAGATTTAATCATTATTGACGGGGGAAAAGGTCATCTGGCAGCTGTAAGTGATGTTCTAGAAAATGAGCTTGGGTTATATATTCCGATGGCAGGCCTTGTAAAAGATGACAAACATAAAACATCCCATTTAATTATTGGGGATCCACCTGAACCGGTGATACTTGAGAGGAATAGCCAAGAATTTTATTTATTGCAGCGCATTCAAGATGAAGTGCATCGATTTGCGATTACATTCCATCGTCAATTACACGGGAAATCTGTCATTCAATCAGCACTGGACGATATTCCAGGAATCGGTGATAAACGGAAAAAGGTATTGTTAAAACATTTTGGTTCATTAAAGAAGATGAAAGAAGCTTCTGTAGCAGAATTTGTCGAAGCGGGTATGCCGAAAAATGTCGCGGAAACAATTTATACGTATTTAACAGATAAGAAGACGTTGTAGTTTACAACGTCTTCTGTTTTTTGGTATAATTTCTGAAGATTTAAAATAAACTCATCTGAATGAAAATACAAAAAAGTCAACTAAACTTATATGTCTAGTTGACTGTAGGTAAGGCTACACTTCAATGAGATCTTTTATATCCCATTTCACAAGAAATGTAATAGAGTCTGAACGTTTTTTCTTTTCTTCGTAGGACTCTGCTACGACGTTTCGTTGCTTCTGAATTTGCTCAGCAATGAATCCAGCTTCTAATTGATAAGAAGAATGTCTGTTTTGTTTTTGACGTTCAGCAATGAGAGTGCCTTTAAGTTGGAACTGCATTTCACGACGTTTATGTTCAATAATGCTTAAAGTGCCCCAACCAGCTTTTTCAAAGAACTGAATGACTTCTTCAATTGTTTCTAGCGGATATTTTCTTGCAAGGTTTCTACCGGACCAGTATAAAATACCATCTAAATCGTTACCAATTAAATCAGGTAGTAATTCTTCACGTAGCAATTCATAAGCGAAGGCGTTCAATGAAACATCTTCTAAAGATGTTATATCGATTGTATTTTTGCTCACAATATTCCCCTCTTTCTATAGGGCTTATTATATAACATTTCACAATTATAAAAACAGATTTTTCTTTAGGAAAATCTGAATATATAAGAAGAAAAAAAGAATTGGCAAATTATATGCAAATTATGTATACGTTTTCTTGACGCTTCGACAAAAATAGGAGTAAAATGAACTTGGTATCAAATTATGCTGAAATATTTCGAATAATTTTTTCAGTTTTTCTTATGCCAATAGTGAAAAAACATTATTGCTATAAACTAATCTGAAAACAGCAGTCAATCATTCAAGGGGGGTAATGGGGATATGAAAGGCCGCGAGTATACGTTTCGTAAGTGGCACTCATTAATGGGGGTCATCCCGGTTGGTGTCTTTTTGACGCAACATTTAATTGTAAACAACTTTGCAACACGAGGAGCAGAGGCTTTTAACAAAGCTGCAGGCTTTATGGAGCTCCTTCCATTCCGGTATGCGCTAGAAATTTTCATTATCTTTTTACCAATACTGTACCATGCTATATATGGCTTATATATTGCATTTACAGCTAAGAACAATGCGGTTTCTTACGGTTATTTCCGTAACTGGATGTTCGTCTTCCAAAGAATTTCAGGTATCGTTACACTGATTTTCATTTCTTGGCATGTCTGGGAAACTCGTATTCAAGCAATGTTAGGTAAAGAGGTAAACTATGATATGATGGCAGATATTTTAAACAATCCAGCTATGTTTGCATTCTACTTAGTTGGTGTTGTTTCAACAATTTTCCACTTTGCAAATGGATTATGGACATTCTGCATCAGCTGGGGAATTACAGTATCTCCACGTTCACAAAGAATCTCTACTTATGTAACATTAGCTATTTTCTTAGGTCTATCTTATGTAGGTGTGAGTGCATTATTAGCGTTCATCGATCCACAGCTAGCAAACCAGTAAGGAGTGGGAGAGCATGAAAGGGAAACTTATAGTAGTCGGCGGTGGCTTGGCTGGCTTAATGGCAACGATTAAAGCGGCGGAAGCAGGAGTAAATGTTGAACTGTTCTCTTTAGTACCAGTAAAACGTTCGCATTCTGTATGTGCCCAAGGTGGAATTAACGGTGCCGTAAATACGAAAGGTGAAGGGGATTCTCCATGGATCCACTTTGACGATACAATTTATGGTGGGGACTTCTTAGCGAACCAACCACCAGTTAAAGCAATGTGTGAAGCAGCACCTGGTATCATTCATTTAATGGACCGTATGGGTGTTATGTTCAACCGTACGGAAGAAGGACTTCTTGATTTCCGTCGTTTTGGTGGAACACAACATCACCGTACAGCATTTGCTGGTGCAACAACTGGACAGCAATTACTATACGCATTAGATGAGCAAGTACGTCGTCACGAAGTAGCAGGACTTGTAACGAAATATGAAGGTTGGGATTTCTTACGAGCTGTTGTTGATGATGAAGGTGTGTGCCGAGGGATCGTTGCACAAGACTTACAAACTATGGAGATTAAAAGTTTCGGAGCTGATGCCGTGATTATGGCAACAGGGGGCCCTGGTATCATCTTCGGAAAATCAACAAACTCCATTATCAATACAGGTACAGCAGCTTCTGCTGTATATCAACAAGGCGCATATTATGCGAACGGTGAGTTCATTCAAATTCACCCAACGGCAATTCCTGGAGACGATAAATTACGTCTTATGAGTGAATCTGCACGTGGTGAAGGTGGACGTGTTTGGACATATAAAGATGGTAAACCATGGTACTTCTTAGAAGAAAAATATCCGGCTTACGGAAACCTTGTACCTCGTGATATTGCAACGCGTGAAATCTTTGATGTTTGCGTAGAGCAAAAACTAGGTATTAACGGTGAAAACATGGTGTACTTAGATCTTTCTCATAAAGATCCGAAAGAACTAGATATTAAACTAGGTGGAATTATTGAAATCTATGAGAAGTTTACAGGTGACGATCCTCGTAAACTACCAATGAAAATCTTCCCAGCTGTTCACTATTCAATGGGCGGACTATGGGTTGATTATAAGCAGATGACAAGTATTCCAGGTTTATTTGCAGCAGGTGAGTGTGATTATTCTATGCACGGTGGTAACCGCCTTGGTGCGAACTCACTATTATCAGCAATTTACGGTGGTATGGTAGCAGGACCAAATGCAATTGAATATATGAAAGGTCTTACTAAATCATCTGATGCTGTTTCATCTACTGTGTATGAACAAAATGAATTGATCGAAACGGAGAAATTTAACAATATTTTAACGCTCGATGGTAACGAAAATGCGTATGTTCTTCATAAAGAGCTTGGAGAATGGATGACAGATAACGTTACAGTAGTTCGTGAAAATAAAAAGCTATTAGAAACAGATGCGAAAATTGAAGAGTTAATGGCTCGTTACAAACGTATTAACATTAACGATACAGCAAGATGGAGTAACCAAGGTGCTTCATTTACACGCCAACTTGCAAATATGTTTGAGTTAGCGCGTGTTATTACAATTGGCGCATATAACCGTAATGAGAGCCGTGGGGCGCATTACAAACCTGAATTCCCAAATCGTGATGATGCTAACTTCTTAAAAACTACGATGGCGAAATTTGAAGGAGAAGGAAATGCACCAGCATTCCATTACGAAGACGTGGATGTTTCGTTAATTAAACCACGTAAACGTGATTATTCTTCAAAACACGATGTAGCTGCTAAGGGTGAAGAGAAGGGGGATAAACAACATGTCTGAGAAAACAATCCGCCTCATCATTACGAGACAAGACGGGCCAGACGCGCAAGCGTTTGACCAGGAGTTTGAAATTCCGTATCGTCCAAATATGAATATTATTTCGGCGCTTATGGAAATTCGTCGTAATCCTGTTGATTCAAAAGGAAGCCAAACAACTCCGATTGCATGGGATATGAACTGTTTAGAGGAAGTATGTGGCGCATGTTCGATGGTGATTAACGGAAAACCTCGTCAATCATGTACAGCGCTTATCGATCAATTAGAACAACCAATTCGCTTAAAGCCGATGAAGACATTCCCAGTTGTACGTGACTTACAAGTTGACCGTAGTCGCATGTTTAATGCTCTAAAACGTGTTAAAGCTTGGATTCCAATTGATGGTACGTATGACTTAGGACCAGGGCCAAGAATGCCTGAGAAGAAACGTCAGTGGGCTTATGAGCTTTCAAAATGTATGACATGTGGTGTTTGCTTAGAATCATGTCCAAACGTAAATAGTAAATCTGACTTTATTGGACCAGCGCCATTATCACAAGCTCGTTTATTCAACTCACATCCAACGGGTGAAATGCATAAAGCAGATCGCTTACGTGCAATTATGGGAGATGGAGGACTTGCAAACTGTGGTAATTCTCAAAACTGTGTGCAATCATGTCCAAAGGGTATTCCATTAACGACTTCAATTGCGGCATTAAACCGTGATACAACAATTCAATCGTTCAAAGATTTCTTTGGTAGCGACAATAACTATTAATAAATATTGCCTCTTCATGTTGAAGAGGCAATATTTATAACTTTATTTTTCTGTTTATTCAGTTTATTAAAAAGGCGAAAAGGAGAGGGAACAATGAAGAGGATTTCTTATATTGAAGACTTTGAGCAATGGGAAAGTGGTTTTTCATTTTACAAACCTGTAAAAGTTCGTTTTGGTGAAGTAGATATGTTTGGGCATGTAAATAATGTCGTTGCCTTTACCTATTTTGAAGAAGCACGTATCGCATTGTTTAAAGAACTTGGATTTATGCAAGAATGGACGCATGAATCTTCCGAAACGATGATCGTTGTTGCAGATTTACAATGTAATTTTATTAAGCAAATATATTTTGATGAAGAGTTGAAGGTGTATGTAAAAGCGGGATCGGTTGGGAATTCTTCTTTAGATTTGCATTATATGGTGAAGAATGCGGCAGGAGAAGTTTGTTTAGTTGGTCGTGGAATGATGGTTCAAGCATCGAAAAAAAACGGAAAAGGCGAACCGTGGCCTGAAGAATGGAAGAAAAAATTACTACAATGATAGAGTAAAAGAAAAATAAGAGAGCAAATTGCTCTCTTATTTTTTGTCTTTCATCGCTTCTTCTAATGTTAAATGATGTTTATATATGTATGTAGCGTATGGATTTCCAACGTAACGCAAATGCCACGGTTCATATGAATATTCTGTTGTTTCGGTTTTATCTTCTAAATAACGAATGACAAAGCCAAATTCATGAGCGTGTTTTGCCACCCATTTGCCTTCAGCTGTCTCTCCAAAAATAGGCTCTAATTGGAATTTAGCAGACTTTGAACTAATGTCCATTGCTAAGCCGGTTTGATGTTCACTCGTACCAGGAATGGCACTTACTGAATCAGCTTCAGCTTTTCCTTGACGTCTAACGTATGTATCATGTAATGATTTTTGGCGTTTGTATGAACGATAACCAGATACAGCTGTAAGTTCAAGTCCTTCTTTCTTTGCCGCCTCAAACATATTTTCAAGCGCATCTGCAGCATCTTTGCGCAGTAGCGTTTTTTCTTTATCTTTCGGACTAGTAAATGGTACGTTTGGTCTAGTTAAGTCTTCAGGTGTATATCCGTCTGGTAGTTTTCGGTGTTTATTAACTAAGACAAGATTAGATTCTGGATTTGTTACAACGGAAAAATCATTGTCTAGTTTCTTTGCATTATGATCAGCTTTTGGAAAAGCAGGAATCTCTTCTTTTTGGTGATTACTATGCTGTTGACTTTCGACAGCTTTCGCCTCATTTTGTAGTGATGATTTAGAACCAAAGTAAACGAAAGAAGTGATACCGATTACAATAGTAGTGGCAGAAATAATGATTATCTTTTTCATGATGCCTTGTAATCACAGTCCTTTCTTAATAAAATATGTATTGTTTTTATTATAAGTCTAGTTTGTTGAAAAAGAAATATAAGAGTCGTAACGTAATAGAAATGCAAAGAAAATGTCAGAAAATGTGTGAAATTGTAGTATTTTTTCATTTAATTCATTTCTTATCTTTCATGAAATGAATTTTTTATGTAATATATATACATAAGAAGATGTAGCGATTATCGAGAATAAAGAACTTCTTGTATAGACTAGGAGTGAATGGGAATGGATTTTGCAACAATTATTGGACTTATTTTAGGATTTGTAGCAGTGGTAGTAGGGATGGTCGTCAAGGGCGCTGACGTAAATGCCTTATTGAATCCTGCCGCAGCATTAATTATTTTTATCGGTACATTTGCTGCAGTATGTATCGCATTTCCGATGAATCAACTAAAAAGGGTTCCAAAATTATTTAAAGTTCTTTTTGGTTCAAATAAAAAGGATTTAAGTTATGAACAGTTGCTAGAATTGTTTGTTCATTGGACATCTGAAAGTAGAAAATACGGTATTTTGTCTTTAGAGCAACAATTAGACAAAATTCAAGATGAATTTCTTTTGCGTGGTATGAAATTTGTGATTGATGGCGTATCTGCAGAAGATTTAGAACAGATTTTAGAAGCTGAATTAGAAGCAATTGAAGAAAGGCATGCAAAAGGAGCGGCAATTTTTTCTCAAGCTGGTACGTATGCACCGACATTAGGGGTTTTAGGTGCTGTTATCGGTCTTGTAGCTGCGCTTGGTAATTTAACTGATATTGAAAAGTTAGGACATGCTATTTCAGGTGCGTTTATTGCAACGATTTTTGGTATTTTTTCAGGTTATGTATTATGGCATCCATTTGCAAATAAGTTAAAACAAAAATCTGCAGCTGAAATCGAGAAAAAACGTTTAATCATTGATTGTTTATTAATGTTACAAGAAGGTACATATCCGTTTATTATGAAGAACCGCATTTTAGGTTCACTTTCTGCAACTGAGCGTAAAAAGCTAGAAAAAGGAGCAGAACAAAATGCGGAGTAAGAAAAATAGAAGAGGCAAAAAGAAAAAACATGATGAACATATCGATGAAACTTGGTTAATCCCATATTCTGATATGTTAACGTTGTTATTTGCATTGTTCATCGTTTTATTCGCAATGAGTAGTATAGATGCTGCGAAGTTTAAACAGATGGCTGTTGCTTTTCGAAGTGAATTAGCTGGTGGAACAGGTAACAAAGAATTTTTAAGTGATCAGAAGCCAAATGATGAAAAGGAATTATCAGCAAGTAGCCTTGAGGCAGAACAAACAAAAAAACAAGAAGAAGCTAGGGCGAATGAAAAAAAAGAAATGGATGAATTGAAAGCATTACAAAAAAAGATTGATCAATATATTAATGAGAAACAATTATCATCTTCTTTTCAAACTAAATTAACTGAAAAGGGATTAATGGTAACAATATTAGAAAATGTACTGTTTGATTCGGGGAAAGCAGATGTGAAGTTAGAATCACTAGGGATTGCAAAAGAGATGTCTAGCTTACTTGTTTCAGCATCACCTCGTGAAATTACAGTATCGGGACATACAGATAATGTTCCTATTGCAAATGCACAATTTGCGTCGAATTGGGAATTAAGTACGCAGCGGGCAGTTAACTTTATGCAAGTATTACTCCAAAATAAAGAATTACAACCAGAAAAATTTAGTGCGATTGGTTACGGAGAATACCGTTCAATTGCTCCAAACGATACACAAGAAGGAAAGGCAAAGAATAGACGTGTGGAAGTGTTTATCTTGCCTTTAACAGAGAAAGCAAAATAAAGAGGATGGCGAATGCCATCCTCTTTATTTTGCATCAAATGATTTTAAGTTGTCATGGCGGATTTTATCTTTTTCTGCATCTGATTTTTTGAAATCATAATCATATAAAGCGCCTTCCCAATCACCATACATCGGATTAGGGAAAATAATAAATTTCTCACCAAATTGTGCTTTTGAATCTGCTACTGCTTGATTTCGATCTTTTACAGACTTTCCATCAAAACCAGTGAAATCAGATAAGTTATCACCGAAGAATAAGATGATATTATGTGTTTGAGAAACGAGTTCACGTCGTTTTTCTTTTCCTTTTTCTTTCGGATCTTGTAGTAATATATGTTCTTTCGTTGCTTGAGGAGCACCTACACGCTCAAGATTTTTAATTGTTGCATCTAGTTGGTTCGTTTTACGATTTGAGATGTAGTAAATATCTACACCTTTAGACTCGGTATATTTTAAGAAATCAATTGCGCCTGGAAGGGCTTCGGCTTCAGCCTTATTAATCCAGTCATCCCATTTATACGGATAGCCTTTGCCTGTTTTTACGCTCATGGCTTGATGAGGACTGTTGTCTAAAACAGTTTCATCTAAATCAAGTACGATAGCAGGTTTTTTTTCTGTCCCTTTTGCAAGAGCTGCATCAAGCTTTAATTGACCGATATTGTATCCCTGGTAGTAAAGTGCTTTCGTTTCACCAGCTGTTTGATACCATAAATCAGCCATTAATTGCTGGTCTGTTAATTTTACTTTTTCTTCTTTTGCCACTGTTTTCTCTGGTGTTCCGGAACATGCTACAAGTGATGTAGATAGAACTGCTACAGATAATAAAGTGGTAATGCCCCTCTTCATCTTCATATGTATCCTCCTTGATGTTAGAAAATCAGTTAATATTATATATCGAAAAATAATATTTTTTGTATGAACATTTGCATATTGTCTTTTGTATATATAGTAGTATGTCCTATATTAGAAAGATGAGAAAAATGATGGGAATCATTTTGACAAGTTTTATTGTCGAAATGACAATTATAATTGACAAATGAAACTATATTATTTACAATTTTAACTAAATAGAACAAATGATGGATTAAGATGATGTTACATACTAAGAGGATGAAGTGTAGTGCTATATTTTATCCGGAATAAACATAGTCTTTGAAAGAGAGTATGAATGAAACTAAGGGGAGGCTTTATACTTTGAGTTTACAAATTCAAAACTTAACGAAACTATTTGGGGAATCAAAAGCAGTGAACGGCTTGCAAATTTCGTTGCCAAAAGGTGAAGTGCTAGGATTACTTGGACGAAATGGTGCAGGAAAAACTACGACAATCAAAATGCTTCTCGGATTATTAACGCCTAATGAAGGCTCTATTACATGGAATGGAAAACCATTTGGGACTAGCGGGATAACAATTGGTTATTTACCAGAAGAAAGAGGTTTATATACGAAAAGTAGAGTAATAGACCAGTTGCGATATTTTGGTAGATTAGAAGGCATGACGAAGAAAGAAGTAGATCTCGCTATTGATCACTGGTTAGAGCGATTAGCAATACCGGAATATAAATTTAAAACGGCAGGAGAGCTTTCGAAAGGGAACCAGCAAAAAATCCAATTAATTGCTGCTCTTCTTCATAATCCAGAACTGCTCATTTTAGATGAACCATTTAGCGGGCTGGATCCAGTTAATGCTGGGATGTTAGCTAGCATTATTGAAGAACAAGTACAGAGCGGAAAGACGATTATTTTATCTAGTCATCGTATGGAACAAGTAGAGGCTTTTTGCCAACATGTATGTATTTTGAAAAAAGGCGAAGCTGTCGTAAAAGGCCAGTTAAGTGATATTAAAAAAGAATACGGTTTCCGCAATTTAACGATTGAAGATACAGAAGAGAATGAGAAGGGATTAGAATCTATTCATGTATCGTATGAAAAACAACAAGGCCTTCTTTATGTGCAAGTACAAGATGATGCAGAAGCTCTAAAGATTTTACAACAATTGCAAGAACAAGGTGTTACCTTACGACAATTTAAAATGTTAGAGCCGACGTTAAACGAAATCTTTGTAGAGAGGGCGAAATAACGATGCGTAAATTTTCTCACGTATTTTCATTTTATTTTAGAGAAGCGTTTTTATCTAAAAAATCATTAATTACGAGTGCGATTTTATTTTTAGTTGTGTTTGGACTTTTTGCGTTTAATCATTTCACTGCTGATAATGACAAAGGGAAAGATAAATTTGCCGTAGTAACGGAAAGTGATACGTATAAAGTGCAAGAAAGTGATGTAACAAAGTTACTTCCATCTGCTAAAGTAACTGTAGAAAATAAGGATAAGTTTAATGAGTTACGTAAGCAAGTAGAAGATGGGGATTTAGACGGTCTATTCCGTATTACAGAAAAGAATGGTATTCCGGAAGTGACGTATATGTATAGTGGTTTTCCGAGTCAATCAACTGCTACACTTATGGCGAGTTATTTAAAAGAACAATATACAGCGGTAATGATTGAAAAGAATAATGTATCAGTAGAAGTAGCAAAGCAGTTACAGATGGAAATTCCGTTAAAACAAGAGGCAGTAAAGGATCATGCATCTTCCTTTGGCATTGGCTATGTTTTCTCGTTTGCCTTATATATGTTTATTATTGTGTTTGGAACTGCAATTGGGACGACGATAGCATCTGAAAAGTCGTCTCGTGTTATGGAGTTAATGCTTCCGAAAGTAAAACCATTAACAATGCTACATGCCAAAATTTTAGCAATTGTTTCTAGTGCTTTACTATTACTTATTACTGCTTCCCTCGGTTTTCTTGTACCATATTTATTAGGTTGGGTAGACCTAGAAAATGCATCTTTAGTGGGACTTGCACTAGACTTTTCTAAGTTGGATGCTGTAGTAATTAGTATGTTCGTTGTATATTTTGTTACGGGCTACTTACTATATGCAATGTTATATGCAGCGGTTGGTGCTGTTGTATCAAAAATTGAGGATGTGCAATCTCTTTCGTTCCCAATTACAATGTTAGGTATAGCAGCATTTTTCATTAGTATTAAATCACTATTTGATCCTAATAGTACATTGGCTGTAGTTAGTTCGTATATTCCATTCTTTACACCTATGGTTACATTTTCAAGGCTTGTAGCGGGTGAAGCAGGAACTGTAGAGATTATTGTGACTTTAGTCATTTTATTGGTGACTATTGCTATCGTCAATATGCTTGCAAGTCGCATTTACGTAAACGGCGTAATGAATTACTCAGATAAAGTGAAATTTAAAGATTTAGCAAAATTCATAAAGCGTCAATAATGAGAGAAAAGCATGATTTCCTATTGAAATCATGCTTTTTCTTTATGTATAAATTAAAAATAGTATATAATAATAAGAGTCGTCTTTTAATAGAATGAATACAAAGGAGGGTGTGCAGATGGGGATTAGTAGTCGTTTTACAGTAGGTGTTCATATGCTGACATTACTTGCGATAGATCGAAACTCTCGCTGTACCTCTGAATGGATTGCCGGTAGTGTGAATACAAATCCAGTTGTGATTCGTCGCATTACAGGAATGTTGAAGAGAGCAGGACTTGTTGATGTACAAGCTGGTAAAGGTGGTACGACACTTGCTCGTGATTTAGAAGAAATTACATTACTTGATGTATATAAAGCAGTGGAAGTTGTAGAAGAAGGACAGCTATTTTCCTTCCATGAAAATCCCAACATTGAATGTCCAGTAGGAGCTAATATTCAATCAGTATTAGAAATTATTTTAATGCAAGCGCAAGAAGCGATGGAAAACGTACTTGCAAATGTAACGGTAGATCAATTAGTTACAAATTTAAAGTGTAAAATGAAAGAGTAAAAAAGCGAGCATCCTCATAATGAGGGCTCGCCTTTTTTTATTCAGAAATATTGAAAATTCTATTTTTCAGTATTTAAAATGAATTTACCTACGATAGCCGCTACGATACTACCAAGAATTGGTGCAACGATGAATACCCATAGTTGAGAAAGTGCTTCTCCGCCAGCGAATAAAGCTGGTGCGATACTACGGGCTGGATTAACAGACGTTCCAGTTAACGGAATACCTAATAAGTGAACTAACACTAATGTGAAACCAATTACTAATCCCGCTAGAGAAGAGCTTCCTTTTTTACCTGTTACAGCAACGATCACTAATACGAATACGAAAGTTAAAATAAATTCAACTAGAAATGCTCCAGATAAACCAAGAGTTCCAAAACCATTTTGTCCTAAATTATCTAAAGGTGTTTTAGCAGATTTTAAAATTGTTACTAACGTTGCAGTTCCTAATAAACCACCTAAAATTTGAGCTAATACATAATAACAAAGTTCCATAGCGTTCATTCTTTTGTTGATGAACATAGCTACTGATACTGCTGGGTTAATGTGACATCCAGAAATTGTTCCGATGCTATATGCCATAGCTACAATAGATAGACCGAAAGCCATAGCGATTCCTAATGTTCCAATTCCTTCAATTCCGCCGCCAATGACAGCTACTCCAGTTCCGAATAATACAAGTACAAATGTACCAATAAATTCAGCGATTGCTTTTTTTAACATAATTTACCTCCTATTATTGCGCATGAAACGTATTATAACATAGGTTTTAGTATAAATAGCTAATGAAATACTATTCTGATAAGGCGAAATAGGGGGACAATAAAAAAGAGTATGGTTCTTTGTTATAGAACCATACTCTTTTTTTATGCTGTTTTTTTCTGTTTAACGACTGGAACAGATCGGTTTAATACGCTATTGGCAACCATTCCTAACATAATAATAATCATTCCAAATAGGGAAAGACCACCAGGGAATGAACCATTCAAGAAAACAATTTCGCCAAGCACGGTAAAGACCATCGTTCCAGCTTGCGTTGCTTCAACAGCTCCAAGTAGAGCGAAGTTATCTTTGGCTAAGTCAGTAGCGAAGAAAAATGTCATCGTTGCAATTACGCCGGAACATAATGCTAATAAAAATCCTTGTAGCATTTGGCTGGATGTTGGAATACCGGTAGTAGAAAATCCGTATATGCCAAGTAAAATAGTAATAGGGAGACTTCCAATTGCCATTCCTAATACGCGTTGGAACGTATCGAGACGTCCACCAACAAGCTCCATCATTTTTCGGTTGCCGAACGGATATAAGAAAGCAGCTAACACGACAGGTAAAAAACCTGAAATGAACTGAGTCATTGTAATGTGGCCTGCTTCAGTTGCCTGCATACAAATTACACCAAGTAAAATAAATAATGCAACGTATAAGCTGCGAAGTGGAATTTTTCCGCGTACAAGTTTTGTTCCTGATTTCGTCTCTATTTTAATGAAAAATAGTGGTGATAGTAGTAAACCTGCTAATATCGTAACTTGCCAAGTTCCAGCAACGAGCCAAGCTGGAGAAAAGACAGCTGCGAAACTTAATAAAGAATAGAAACCAATACCTGCAACAGAACCCCATCCGATCCACGCCAATGGATGTTTCTTTAACTCTTCCCATAAACCGTTAAAGTTTTTGCGAAATAAAACGATAAGGAATAAAATAGGGAGAGCAAATAAAAAACGGAAGGAAGCTGTCCAAGCCCAGCTCGTTCCAGATACATTCATCGCTCTATTAATAATAAAGGTTGCAGAAAAAAAGGCCGATGATAAAAGTCCTAATAATATTGCGCGCATGAAGTATAACACTCCTTTTGGAATTAAATGATTATGTATAGTATAATATACTTTAATTATGTAAAAGTAAACTATTTTATACTTTAAGGTGGTTTTATAGATGAAAGAACATGAAGATATGCAAACGAAAGAAGTCATTCAGCAAGTAGGTCAGTTATTAAGACAAATTCGAAATGAACAAAAATTAAGTTTAGAAGAATTAGCTCAAAAAACAGGGGTTAGTAAATTAACATTAGGAAAGATTGAAAGAGGCGAAACGAATCCGACGTTAGCTGTCATTTGGAAAATAACGAAAGGGTTATCGATTCCTTTATCGAGATTGATGGTTGTTGGAGAACCTGTAGCTGTTGCGCGCTGCGGAGAAGGATTTGCAGTAGATGTAGGACAAGCGTGGCATTTAGAAACAATGTTCCGTTATACGAAAGAAACGGGGATGGAAATGCATCGTGCTTGTTTACGATCAAATAGTATATATGAACCTGAAGCTCATCATGAAGGGGCTATTGAGCTTGTAACGGTAATGAAAGGGAAAGTATCGATTCAAGTGGAGAATGATGTATACGAATTAAATGAGTTTGACTCCATTCAATTTGAAGCGAATAAGAAACATAGTTATAAAAATGAAGAAGATGAAGTGGCAGTATTACATTTAACGATGAAATACTCTTCATGAAAAAATCCCCTATAGAAAAAACTATAGGGGATTTTTTATATGTTTTGTTCAAATATATTGAATGAAGTTATTAGTAAGAACGTGGCATAAGTAATAAACAAATGAAATAAACTAAAAAACCCGTTCCAAAACATAAAATAGCAATAACCCAAAGTATGCGAATAAGAGTAGAGCTAATATCAAAATATTCTCCTAAACCACCACATACACCAAATAACATTTTATCAGTTTCGGATTTATATAATTTTTTTGACATATTACGATCAACTCCTTTTTATAGCAAACTATATACTTCTATTCTATATGGAAATTTATGAGAAGACTATGAGGTTGTATGACATTTTTTTATAAAGTGAACCGTATTTTACAATTTAGATGTGAGGCTACATAAATAATGAATTTAATTTATAGCGCAGTACAATAGTTTGCGATAAAAATAAAAAGGCCTTAGGTAGCAAAGTTAAACTACCAAAAGGGCCTCATATTATTGTTTCATTTTATAGTTGAATTGTTGGTGTATCCAATGTGAAAACAGATAACAAATACTTAGTGAAAGAGTAACCGCTATACTAACCCAAATGCTCGTTAAAGGACCGATTAAGAAGTAAACTACATAACCGGAAAGAGCACCAATAATCGAGATGAGCGGTATAATGATGCTGATTTTTTGCTTGCTGAAAATAACGAATAATATTGTGATGATAAGAGATGCATAAAGAATACCAAAGAAAAAAATAATTTCTAAAATAGTATAGTTTGTAGTAATTGTAATGAAAAAAGCTAAAAATCCGATAGCTATAGAAATAAAATGAGCTGTATATAATTTGAAATTTATTTTTGTACGTATCATCGGTATAAAATCTCGAATAAGTTTAGTAAATCCATGCATCCAAGAAATAAAACTAGAAGTTATTGCGCTTAAAGAGCCGATAACGAGTAAATAAAATAAAATAGTAAATTCTATTTTTTTTGGAAGTTGAGCTAGAAGATCATACAAATGATCTAAGCTCCCACTAAAAATAACTATCATAATTAGAGAAGCGAACGCCAAAGGGATGGTAATCCATATAAACCCTGATAGTAAAAAAGTCGGAATGATTTTTTTAGGATGAATACGGAAAGCTTTATCCCAAGATGCGGGACTTATTAATACTCTTCCTGTTTCGATGAGAATGCCGGCAGTAAGAAAATATATTCCGTTTATATTTTCATAAAATAGCAAATACGGGTGATATAAGCGAATTCCATCGTATACATGGGTAATGCCATCTTGCACAAAAAAATAAATTGGAATAATAATCATGGTAGAAAACATTAATACAGTTTGCATAATAGCCATTTTAGTAAGTAGCTTAGCGTTACTTAACATTACGAATATTGTACAAAGGGTAATGAAAAGGAAAGAACCCAATGTATATGGAATATGGAAAAAAACATTAAGTAAAATACTAGCAACTTTCGTTTGAATGAACATACTTTCTATACTTAATAGAACGAGGAAACAGCATACAATTATATATCCTTTGTGAGAAAGTTTATAAGATAAGTAATCGTGAATGGATTCTCCTTCTGGGAATGTAGAACGTATTTTTTTTATTGAAATTCCCAATAAAATAAGAGTAAAAGGGCCAATCATCGCATAAAGAATACCAGCGATTAGCCCATAATTGATAATAGATTCGGGTAAAGCGAGTGTTGATATACTTGCGACCCATTTAGATAATAAAAGAACAGTACCAGTTCCTATACCTAATTGTAAAGGTGTGAAAGCTGAGTTGTTTTTCGTCACAATTTATCCCTCACCTCTATATTCTTTCGGAGTCATTCCGGTCACTTTACGAAAAACAGTACTGAAATAATGCTGACTATTAAAACCAGATTGTTCAGAGATTTGAGAGATACATCAATGTGGGTGTTCCGTTAAATATTTCTGTGACATTTCAATCCGATATTGCATGATATATCCGGAAAATGAAATACCTACTTCTTCATGGAACCGTCGGCTTAAATAAGTCGGATTTGTATGTACTTTAGCTGCGATGTCTGCTAAGTGTAGTTTGTCATGAAAGGTTTCATGGATGATGTCTAATGTATCTTGAATAATACGTGAGTAGGAAGGAGTATTGGAATCCCCTTTGTACTTTTGTAATATATCAATGAGTTCTTTTTCTATAATTGGCTTTGTTATATAGTCAATAACTCCTAGACGAATAGATTGTTTTGCATAATCGAAATTTTGATATGCGGTTACGATAATGATGTCGAGGTTAGAGTTATTGCTTTTTAATTTTTCACCTAGTTGTAGGCCGGATATACCTGGAAGGTGAATATCTAAAAGTGCTAAATGAATCGAGAATTTTTCATTTATACGTAAAGCTTCATCCGCATCTAAAGCTAGATGCAGTGTCCAATTAGGAAACTGACGGTGGATAAGAAATTCTAATTGTTCCAGTTCCAGTGGTTCGTCATCTACTAATAGCACGTTCATTTTTGTATTACCTCCTCTGTGTTTTTTTCTGAGATGAAAGGCCATGTGATTTCTACTTTCGTGCCGTTCTCTTTTGTAGAGAGGAAAGAGAACGTAGTTTGTTCTTGAAAGAATAACTGAAATCGTTGTTTTATATTTTCAAGTCCGTACCCGCTTTCTTCCGTATGGGAAGTAAATGGTTCGTTTTGAGTACCGTTGTCGGATACTAGAAGTGTAATTCGGTTATTTGTATTGTATAGATGAATATTTAAAATTGCTTGACCAGCTTTTTTTTCTAGCCCATGTTTAAAGGAATTCTCAACTAACGTTTGAATAACGAAAGGTGGAATATGGGCATTATGTAAATCTTCAGAAGAGGTAATGCTTACTGAGAGCCTTGAGCGAAATCGCATCTTTTGAATTTCGATATAATAATTCGTGTATGTTAGTTCTTCAGAAATAGGAATTAACAAATCTGTTGTTTTATATTTTCCTTTTAAAAATAGAGAAAAGATCTCAAGTGATTTGACAACTTCATCAGTTCTCTGCAGACGAGCTAAGCTTAAAATTGTATTTAATGTATTGAATAAAAAATGAGGCTGAATTTGTTGCGTAAGTTGATGATATAAAGACTGTTGCAACTCTCGTTCTAGTGCTATTTTTTTCTTTTCGCTTTCTAGTAAATCGATTCGTTTTTCAAAAATAAATAAACATAATAAAATAATAGCTCCAAAAATTGGAGCTAAGACAAGTATAGTTATTAATACAGCAAATGCTTCATAAGTTAACATACATACCTCAATCTTGTTTTTTATTATTATACTAAAGTGTTGTAAATATTTCTATTATTCAGACTCGTATCAAATGATATGACAGGCTACTTTATGATCTTCACTTATAGATTGAAAGCTTGGTTGTTGCGTAGCGCATTTTTCAATGGCATACGGACAACGAGTATGAAAACGACAGCCTTTTGGCGGGTTTAGAGGAGAGGGAAGGTCTCCTTTAAGTTCAATACGCTCTTTTTTCATTCCTGCACTAATGGTAGGAATTGCTGAGAGAAGCGCTTTTGTGTAAGGGTGTTGCGGATTGTTAAAAAGAGAATGTTTATCGGCAATCTCCACAATGGTACCAAGGTACATTACAATGATGCGATCTGATATGTGACGAACGACAGCTAAGTCGTGAGAGATGAATAAATATGTTAATCCATATTGTTGTTGCAACTGCTTTAATAAATTTAAAACTTGTGCTTGCACTGAAACATCTAGGGCGGAGACAGCTTCGTCACAAATGATGAGTTTTGGATTAACAGCTAAGGCACGCGCAATTCCGATTCTTTGCCGTTGACCACCACTAAATTCATGTGGATAGCGCTTCACTGCATCAGGTGGAAGACCAACTTTCCCGAGCAGCTCAATAACCTTTGCTTTTCTTTCGCCTTTTGGACATACGTTTTGAATGGTCATAGCTTCTTCTAAAATGCTCCCTACAGTTTGCCGAGGGTTTAAAGAAGCGAAGGGATCTTGAAAAATAACTTGTAAATCTTTTCGAACCTTTCGCATTGCTGAGTTATTTAATGCTAGTAAATCTTTGTCTTGAAAAATAATTTTTCCACTTGTTGCTTCATCAAGGCGCAATATTGCACGCCCAGTGGTGGATTTTCCACAACCAGATTCACCAACAATACTAACAGTTTCCTTTTCGTAAATTGTAAAACTAATATCGTCAACCGCTTTAATATAGCTAATAGAGCGTCCTAGAATTCCTTTTTTTATAGGGAAGTATTGTTTTAAGTTTTGTACTTGTAATAACTCTCGTTTATTTATTGGCGTAGCAGTAGACATATTATAATACCTCCAATTTTTCTGAAGATGATTTATCCCAAAGGTCTGTAAACATCCAGCATCGAACTTCACTTCCATCTTGCGTGAGTTGAAGTTCTGGAAGAGTATTGTGACATAGTTCTTTTGCATGTGTGCATCTATCAGCAAAGCGACATCCACTCGGCATATGGTATGGACTCGGTACGGACCCAGGAATAGTTTGTAATTCTTCTTGGTCTGTATCGAGTCTTGGAAGAGATTGAAGAAGTCCGATTGTATAAGGATGTTTTGGACTAGTAAATATATGCTCGATATCTGCATATTCGACGATTTTTCCAGCGTACATAACGGCGACTCTATCGCATGTTTCTGACACGACTCCTAAGTCATGTGTGATCATGATAATTCCCATACCGAGTTGTTTTTGAAGTGATTTCATAAGTGATAATATTTGAGCTTGAATTGTTACATCAAGAGCAGTTGTTGGTTCGTCTGCAATGAGTAAATCTGGATTGCAAGCAAGTGCCATTGCAATCATAATGCGTTGTCGCATTCCTCCGCTTAGTTCATGTGGCTCTTGTTTTGCACGCTTTTCAGGAGAAGGAATTCCAACTAGTTTCAACATATCTACGGCTTTATTCCAAGCTTCCTTTTTATTTAATTTTTGATGGATACGAATTGCTTCTGCGATCTGTTCCCCAACAGAATATACTGGATTCAAAGATGTCATTGGTTCTTGGAAGATCATTGAGATTTGATTTCCACGAATTGCGCGCATTTCAGCTTCTTTTTGTTGTAATAAATCTTTTCCTTTAAATAAAATGCTGCCTTCAATTTTACTGCCACTTTCTCGGTCAATTAATCTCATAATGGATAGAGAAGTGATACTCTTCCCACAACCAGATTCACCTACGATACCGAGTGTTTCTCCTTTAGAAACAGAGAAATTTAAACCATCAACCGCTTTGCTTACACCTTCGTCTGTAAAGAAATGTGTTTTTAAATCTTTAACTTGTAATACCTCTTCCTTTTTATTCATGTTTGTGCACCCCCTTAATTAAGCTCAATACGTTTATTGAAATGACGGTATAAAATATCAACAATAAGATTGACTAGAACGAAGATGACCGAGGCGATTAATACGCCCCCTTGTAACATTGGTAAGTCTCTCATTCGGATGGCGTCTACGATTAATCTTCCAAGTCCATTTATAGCAAAAACTGATTCTACTAAAACTGTACCGCCTAAAAGTGCACCAAATTGTAATCCAACAACAGTAATAACGGGAATTAATGCGTTCCTCAAAGCATGTTTATATATAACGACTCTTTCTTTTACTCCTTTCGCTCTTGCTGTTCGTATATAATCTTGGCGTATAACATCAAGCATACTTGAGCGAGTCATACGTGCTACAATTGCTGCGCCAGATGCACCTAGTGTAAGTGCTGGTAAAACCATGTGCATCCAGGTTCCCCAACCAGAAACGGGGAATATTTGAATTTGGACAGAGAAGTAGAAAATGAGCATAAGTCCAAACCAAAAGCTTGGTAATGAGACACCTAACAAGGCGATAATCATAATAGAAACATCTGTCCAAGAATATTGCTTTGTAGCAGAGATGATGCCAGCAATCATCCCAATTACAACTGTAATGACGATACTACATAGGGCGAGTTCAATAGTGATTGGAAGGCGGATTAATACTTCGTCTAACACTGGACGGTTAGAACGAATTGAAACCCCGAAATCGCCTTGTAATATATTTCCGATATAAGAGAAATATTGCATGATAAAAGGTTTGTCCAATCCTAATTGGTGACGTATCTGCTGGACAGTTTCTTTTGATGCTCCTTCACCAGCGATAAGGAGAGCTGGGTCACCGGGTACCATTTGCATAATCAAGAAAACAACGAATACAACGCCGAAAAGAACGGGAATTAATTGTAGTATTCTACGAAATATAAACATTAGCATGTATAATGCCCCTTTCTATTTTTTAAGTCTCGGATCTAGTGCATCACGTAATCCGTCACCAAACATGTTTAAACCGATTACGAGTGTAGACATTGCGATTCCGGGAAACATTGCAATATGTGGTGCGGTAAATAAAAAGTCGCGTCCATTACTTAACATGGCACCCCATTCAGGTGAAGGTGGTTGCGCTCCAAGTCCTAAAAATGATAATCCAGCTGCAGATAAAATTGCTGTAGCTAAGCGTAAAGTAGCTTGGACGATAATAGGTGATAAGATGTTAGGGAATATGTGTTTCATAATAATAGTAAAATCATTTGCCCCTAGTGCTCTTATAGCATCGATATACTCTAATTTTTTTACTGTTAATGTAGAAGCTCTAACGATACGAGCGAACATAGGAATTGAGAAAAAGCCAATAGCGATAATTACGTTCACAAGACTTGGTCCTAGTGCGCCTACAATGGCAAGAGCAAGTAAAATACCAGGGAAAGCTAGCATAATATCAATGATTCGCATAATGATTGTGTCAAACCATCCACCGTAATAACCAGAAATGATACCAAGAATAATGCCGAACAATGCCCCTATAAATACAGAAGAAAATCCAACAAGTAATGAAAGGCGTGTCCCGTGTAAAAGGCGGCTTAAAATATCTCTGCCTTTATCATCTGTTCCCATCCAATGTTCCATAGATGGTGGTTGTAATTTGTTAACTAACTGAATATCAAATGGATTATAGGGTGCTAACAATGGGGCAAATATAGCTATTAAAATATAGAAAAGAACGATAATCCCTCCGATAAATGCCATCTTATTTTTTTTCAGTTTTCGATAGCTAATGATCCATTTCGATGTGTTCTTCGTTTGAATCGTTTGTAAAGAAGTATTTTCTTCTTTAGAAAGACGAACTTCCATTTTTCATACCTCCCTTTCTTTATGATTAAATTATCAGAAAATTAAAACGAGTCAACGAGTTTAAAACAATAAGTAAAGAAAATGCAAATAGAAGTAAAGATGTTTAAAAACTTTTTCCGTAAAGTTATTTATAATTACAAATACATAGACAAAATTGAAAAAAGAGAGGGTGGTGGAATGATCTGTTATTAGAAAGTAGGGGGATAGAAAGCTAGGTTTAAGGTTTCACTTTAGGATGTAGAGATAAAAGAAAGTGGAGGGGGAAGGGCGATGAGATTCAAAAGGGGACTTGTGATTTGTTTTATCACAATTTTATGTCTTTCAGTTTTTCTAGCGGGATGTTCATCTAACGCGAAGACAGGAAATGAAGGATCAGGAAGCAAAGGAACAAAAGAAGGCGGCGTTTTAACAATTGCTAGACTGTCAGATGCTGATAATTTAGATCCGCATTTTATTACAAACATCCCTTCCGCAAGTGTTGTGTACCATAAAGTGTATGAAAATCTTGTACAACGAGATAAAAACATGGACTTTAAGCCGATGTTAGCGAAGGAATGGAAACAAATTGATGATTTAAATTGGGAATTTAAGTTGCAACAAGGAGTGACATTCCAAGATGGTGCACCATTTAATGCTGAGGCAGTAAAGAAAAACTTTGAACGTGTATTAGACCCGAAAGTAGGTTCAAATCGAGCAACTGTTTATTCCATGATTCAAGAAATAAAAGTAATTGATGAATACACAGTACAGTTCGTATTGAAATACCCATACTCACCTCTTTTATCTATTTTCGCAAGTAATGAAGGAAGTATTTTAAGTCCGAAAGCAATTGATGAAAAAGGAAAAGGTTTAGCGCAGCATCCAGTTGGGACAGGTCCATATACTTTTAAGTCATGGAAACCAGGTGAAGAAATTCGACTTGAAAAGAATAAAAATTATTGGGGCGAAAAATCAAAGGTTGATGAAGTTGTATTCAAAGTAGTACCAGAAGATGCAACACGTATTGGGATGATTGAAACTAGTGAAGCTCACATTGCAGAGAATTTACCTGTAACTGAAGTAGAGCGTGTGAAAAATTCACCATCCATGGAGTTAATTGAAAATGAAGGTTTAGGTGTAGAATATATTGGCTTTAATGTACAGAAAAAGCCATTTGATAACCCGCTTGTTCGTCAAGCGATTGCACATGCGATTGAAACGAAAGGGATTTTAAAAGGGGTATATAACAATGTTGGGACTGAAATAAACTCCGTAATGACTCCTAAAGTATTCGGTTATACGAAAGACGTAAAAGGATATAAGTATGACATTAATACTGCGAAAAAATTATTAGCAGATGCTGGTTATCCAAATGGATTTAAAACAACAATTTGGACGAATGACAGCAAAGTTAGAATGGCGTTAGTGGAAGTAATTCAATCTCAATTAAAAGGGATTGGCGTTGATGTAGAAATTAAAGTTATGGAATATGGTACGTTTTTAGCTGCAACGAATAAATCAGAACATGCGATGTTTGTTGGAGGTTGGGGAAACGCAACAGGTGATGGTGACTATAATCAATATAATTTATTCCATTCTAGTTCACACGGAGCAACTGGTAACCAATTCTTTTATAGTAATCCGGCAGTAGATAAATTAATAGAAGATGCTAGAAAAGAAAAAGATGAGACAAAGAGAAAAGAATTGTATAAACAGTTACAAGAGATTGAATTAAAAGATGCTTTACTAGTACCAATTCGAGGGATTAATCATATTGCCGCAACTACGAAAAATATAAAAGGATTTTGGATTGATCCATCTGGGTATTTGCGACTGGAAGGTGTAGAACTTCAGTAAAATAGGAAATTCTATCAGTGTAAAACACCATTTTACACTGATAGAAATTTTTATCTGTTTTTGTTTCGTTTGTGAAGTAGAAAAATCATATTGCGAAGGGAGATTGACAAAGTGAGTGTAAAATCACAATATTGGTTAACGAATGTGAAACTTGAATGTGGGTACGTATATGAGGAATCGCGAATTACCAGTACAGAAACGGAAATTTGTAGTTTGTTTATTGAAGATGGAAAGATTACGAAGATATTACCTGGGATTGTATCAGAGCAAGATGGTGAAGTAGTAAATGCAAATGGTTTACTGGCATTACCAGCATTTGAAGAAATGCATATTCATATTGATAAAACGTATTATGGTGGACCGTGGAAAGCATGTACACCAGTAAAGAGTATATTCACTCGTATTCATGAGGAGCAAACTATTCTTCCGAAGCAATTAGAAACTGCAAAGAGTAGAGCGGAGAAAATGTTGCAATTACTTCTTGAAAATGGAGCGACAAATATTCGAACACATTGCAATATTGATCCTGTAATTGGTCTTGGAAATTTAGAAGCAACGATTGCGGCACTGGAAACATATAAAGATAAGTTATCAGCAAAAATCGTAGCATTCCCGCAACACGGTTTGTTACGAAGTAATTCCGTAGGGCTTGTAAAAGACGCTATGCGTATGGGAGCTCATTTAGTAGGTGGAGTAGACCCAGCTACAGTAGACGGTAATATTGAAAAATCATTAAATACAATTATGGATATTGCAGTAGAGTTTGATTCAGATATTGATATTCATTTACATGACGCGGATCAACTCGGAACATTTACAATGAAGCGATTAGCTGCATTAACAGAAGAAGCAGGGTGGCAAGGAAGAGTTACGATTAGTCATGCTCTTGGACTTGGAGATGTATCTGTAGAAGAAGCGGAGGAAATGGCTGAACGACTTGCGGCATTAGGCATTGATATAACGTCAACAGTTCCAATTAGTAGACATGTAATTCCAGTTCCGCTATTAAATCGTAAAGGTGTAAAAGTTTCACTAGGAAACGATAGTATAACTGATCATTGGTCTCCATTTGGAACAGGAGATATGTTGCAAAAGGCAAATTGTCTAGCGGAGAGATTTAGATGGATTGACGAGCGCTCTTTAGGGAAAGCACTTCAGTTTATTACGGGCGGGAAATCTATATTAGATGATCAAGGAAATCGTCAATGGCCAAAAATTGGGGATGAGGCAAATATTGTCTTTACAGAAGCATCATGTTCAGCCGAGGTAGTAGCAAGACAAACAGAGCGTTGTGCTGTTTTATATAAAGGGAATGTTGTTGCTGGTAGTTTGCAAAAAGCGGCTATAAATAATCTTGTTTGAGAGGATGATTGAAATGCAAAATGTGTATTGGTTAACGAATGTACGATTAGAAATAGGTTACAAGTTTAATAATGAAGTAGTTACAGGTACAGAAACAGCTTTGCATCATTTACTCATACAAGATGGAAAGATTGAAAAGATTGTACTTGCGGATGTACCGCTTCAAACAGAATATGAAACGAAAGATGCGAAAGAATTGCTTGTTCTTCCATCGTTTGTGGAAAATCATTTTCACTTGGATAAGACAAAACTTGGTGGCCCATGGGAAGCGTGCACACCAGTAAAAAATATTATTGAGAGATTAGAGTTAGAACAGCAAGAGTTACCAATTTTAGCTCAAACAACTGGAGAGAGAGCAGAGTTATTACTCAGAAACATTTTAAATGCTGGTTCGACTCATATACGAACGCATGTAAATATTGATCCGTATATCGGTCTTAAAAACTTAGAATCTGTCCGTCAAACTTTAGAGAATATGAAAGGTGCGTTTACATATGAAATCGTAGCGTTCCCGCAGCATGGTTTACTTCGTACCGAAGCGCATTCTCTTATGAGAGAAGCGATGAAAATGGGCGCAACTTTAGTAGGTGGTGTAGATCCAGCTACTGTAGATAATAATATTGAAAAATCACTTTTTGATATGATGGAAATTGCTGTAGAGGCAAATGCAGATGTTGATTTGCATTTACATGATGCAGGGCATTTAGGTATTTATACAATTAAAAAATTAGCTCAATTTACAGAGGAGGCTAATTGGGACAGACGTGTCGCGGTCAGTCATGCGTTTAGTCTAGGTGATGTATCTAAAGAAGAAGGAGCAGATATGGCAGACTTATTAGCTGAGAGAGGAATGTCTATTATTACGACAGTACCAATTAACAGAAATATGCCGCCAGTACCATTGCTTACAGAAAAAGGAGTTTCCGTTTCTTTAGGTTGCGATAGTATGTTTGATTCATGGGGACCATTTGGAAATGCTGATATTTTTGAAAGAGTAGGGCGTTTAGCAGAAAAGTATCGCTGGATTGATGAGAAGTCTTTATCTTCTTCTTTAGCGTATATTACAGGTGGAAAAACGCCATTGGATCAAGAAGGAAATCAAGTTTGGCCTAAAGTAGGAGATAAAGCTGATTTCGTCTTCTTACAAGCTACTTGTTCAGCAGAAGCGATTGCTAGACGAGCGAAGCGACCAGCCGTGATGAAAGATGGGAAAATAGTAGCAGGTTCCTTGCAACATGTTCAAGGTGTATTGATTTAATTTACGTATCTCCCTAATTTATATATATTTTTTCAAGGGTTCCTAATGAAAGAATAGGAATCCTTCTTTTTTACGAGAAAAGGAGGGGAATAGGTGACACGTACATATATATTACTGTTTATATGTGTAGTAGTTTGGGGGAGTAATTTTATATTTGGTGCGATTTTAGTAAATACATTTCATCCGGTGTTGTTAACGACACTTCGCTTACTATTTATTAATTTGTTTTTTCTAGCGTACGCTATTATGTGTAAGAAAGACTTATATATAGAAAAGAATGAAATGAAAAGTGTATTATTAATTGGGATTATAGGTGTTGCGATTAATCAATGGTCTTTTTATGAAGGGTTACAAACAGCAGATCCAACAACAGCTGCGCTAATATTAGCACTTACTCCTGTTATGACTTCTATTCTAGCAGTATTTATTTTAAACGAACCGTTAACAGCTAAGTTAGTAATAGGAGGAGGGATTGCTACTTTTGGAGTATTTTTTGTAATTGGTGTTGGGCAGAGGTTCGTCTTTTCAGAAGGGTTAATATGGATTTTTATAACGATGCTATCTTTTTCTTTATCTATCGTTTTCATTCGGAAATTGGGGAACAGAGATGATATGTTTTTGATTACATTCTTTTCTTCAATTTTTGGTTTTTTAATTATGCTACCGTTTCTTGCTTTTACCTTTTCTCACATAACGTTGAAATACTCTATAGAGAGTTGGTCGCTTCTCATTGTGACAGCAATACTTATGCATGGGATTTGTACATTAGTTTGGAATAATCAATTGAGAAAAGCACAGGCATCAACAGCAGCCATGTTTTTAAATTTAGAACCATTCGTTACGATGGTGGTAGGTTATATTATATTGCAGAAAAGTGTAACAGCCATTCAAATAATTGGAGCTGTTTTTATCGTTTGTGGAGTTTATATTGCAACATTTGGATACGGGAAGAAATCGAGGGGACAAAAAGTATTGTTTCGAAAAGCTACGTAATAGTATAGCGTGTATTTCTGTGTGAAATGTATGGAAGGGATGAAAAATTTGGACAATCAACATAACCAAAATCATATTATGGGAACCTTGCAATGGTTTATATTTTTATTGGCGAATTCAATCGCACTACCAATTGTCGTTGGCGGATTATTTCATCTTACGACAGAAGAAATATTTTATTTGATGCAGCGTACGTTTTTTGTAGTTGGTATATCTTCTTTTTTACAAGGGTGGCTTGGACATAGACTTCCAATTGCGGATGGACCAGCTGGATCTTGGGTTGGAGTATTTACCGTACTTGCCTACGCAACTGTCGGGCAAAACCAATTACATAGTACATTGCAAATTTTAGAATTAGGAATGATAATTTCCGGTGTTATTTTAATAGGATTAGGAGTAACTGGTTTTATTGGACGTATTTTATTTTTATTTACGCCGCTTGTGACAGGGACGTTTTTACTTTTATTATGTTTACAATTAAGCGGTGTATTTTTAAAAGGAATGCTAGGAATTACTGCTACTGCTTCCCAAATCGATGGATTTACAGCGATAATCGCGTTTAGTATATTTTTGTTCGTTATTATACTATCTAATTTTGGAAAAGGTTTTGTCAAAAGTTATGCGGTTTTAATAGGATTAATTAGTGGATGGATTCTTTTTCTAATGGCAGGAAAAGTTACGATTCCATCTCAAGTAACTCATTTTGTGCAACTTCCGCAAATATTTGCTTGGGGGTTTCCAAAGTGGAATACAGGTATGGCAGTATCAAGTTTCGTTATGGTATGTATTTTAGTTTCAAATACAGTAGCAGCTATTATAGCAATTAATCAAGCTACCATTCAAAAAGCGACTATTGAACAGAAACAGTTGAAGGATGGTACGTGGGTTGGAGGGATTTCGCACATCATTTCTTCCGTATTTTCAACTGTAGGTGTCGTTCCGTTACCAGCAACGGCAGGATTTATTCGCTTAACAAAACAAAAATATATACGATCGTTCTTACTAGCATGTATGTTACTAGTCATAATGTCGATGTTTCCGAGTGTTATTCGTTACTTAGCATCGTTACCATCCGCTGTTGCATCTGCAGTTTTAATGGCTTCATTCGTACAGCTAATTGGAATTGGGTTAAATAATATAAAACAAGTGGAGCTTAATGAAAGGAATGTAACGATTTTAGGCGTTGCAGTATTATTTGGCAGCGGTGTTATGTTTTTACCGTCTGGAGCGCTCCAATCCTTACCGTCTGTTATGCAATATATATTCGGAAATGGTTTGTTCGTAGGTACAGTTGTCAGCATATTACTAGAACAAATATGGCGTACCGAAAAGTAAGTGGATACAAAGAGTGAATGCAATGTATAAAAGTCTAAAATAACATGAGAAATAAAGCCCATTTTTATTCACCACCCGCACATTTCATTCATACAATATCTTGACTAAATAAACACCCAACTTACACATACACGGCTCTGGCTTAAGCAAGGAGGGTTATACCAGTTGAAGGAAAAAGCGTATCAATCTAAACCGTTACTCACAAAGAGAGAGAGAGAAGTATTTGAATTGCTGGTTCAAGATAAAACAACAAAAGAAATTGCGGGTGAACTTTTTATCAGTGAAAAAACAGTACGCAACCACATCTCAAACGCAATGCAAAAGCTAGGAGTTAAAGGACGTTCACAAGCAGTTGTTGAGCTTCTTCGCATGGGAGAGCTCGAACTATAAGAAAGCAGCCGACTTTTATGTAAAGAGTCGGCTATTTTTCTGTCTAAATTTTGAACTTAAAAAAGGTATCTCAGACTTTGAGAGAGAAGGTATGTTTAAGAAAAAAACGTTAAAAATAACTATTTTAAACATGATGAGGTATTTAGGATAGATATCTTTGTCATTTATGAATAAGAAGGTGCAAATGTGAAGTTGTATTTTAAGGATATGGAGATAGGTGAAATTAAAGATGTTTTTGGAGACATGCCATGGATGTATGGAACAATTCGTCTATACGAGAATAGTAAACCGGTCCAAAAATATTTTCGTGAGATGGTAGACGAAGATAGTGTATTTGATTTTGAAAGCATAGACCCTGAATTTTTATATGAAGAAAATTGGTCTATTTTTGATGAGGACGATCAGCGATATTTAGGGATTGATATACCTGCTATTCATATGGAGGATACAACGATTGCGTGGCGTTGGAGATAAAAGCTATAAGGTTGTGAACATCTTCGTACGAAAGAATTCAAACGATAACAACAAGCTGACTTTTATACAAAAGGTCAGCTTGTTGTTATCGTTTTTTTCGCTTGCTGTATGAATGATAACAACACTCCATACATAAATAGGTAGTAAGGAGGGGATATGTTGAAAAGGATATTGTTAGTTTCAACAAGCGCTCATGATATGAATGGACACCCGACTGGTTTGTGGCTTGAAGAGCTCGCAGCCCCTTATCATGTATTTAAAAAGGCTAAGTTCGATGTTGATATTGTGTCGATACAGGGCGGTAGAGTACCTATTGATAGAGTGTCTATTCCGAATGGTATACCACGTGAATTTAAGCATGTCGCTTCTTTATTGCAAAATACGAAGCCGATCTCAACGGCTCATTTTTCGGATTATGATGCAGTTTTATTTGGTGGTGGGCACGGGGCGATTGTAGATTTTCCAGGTAATCCATATGTTGCAAATTTAATTGAGAATATATACAACAATAACAGGATTGTAGCGGCTGTTTGTCACGGAGTAAGTTCTTTAGTCGGTGTAAAAAATAAGGATGGCTCGTTTTTTAGTGCGGGTAAGCGTATAACAGGTTATACAAATGATGAGGAAAAAGCTGTACATTTAGAAAAGCGAGTTCCGTTTTTATTAGAAAGTAAATTGAAAGAAGAAGGCGCTTTGTTTTATGTTGCTCCAAATTTCACGCCGCATGTCGTAGTAGATGGGCATTTAATTACAGGGCAAAATCCGCAGTCTAGTATGGAAATAGGAAAAGCTATAAGAAGAGCTGTAAATAAATTATAGAAAAAGTGCTCGCTACTCATAAAGGTAGCGGGTATTTTTTCCATAGTGTAAATGGAAAATCCCTTAAACTAAAAAGAGGTATTGAGTATAGTGACTTCATTTATAATTAATGTGGCGTTATGTGCTAATTTATTATTATTGCCCTTACTGTTAGGAAGAGTGCACGGATTGTCGTCATTTGTTATCGGAATTGTATTGTTTGTTGCATCACTCTTTGGTATTGTGTCTAGTTTTATTACTGGAAAGATTGTCCCTTCGTTTGGACATGTGAATATGATTTATGTAGCGTCTGTCATTATGATTGTTGGCTTTTTAATTTTAGGGTTTATTCCGAATGGAAGTATAGTCGTTATTATATTGGTGATTATTTTAACGTTTATGAGTTATTCAGCCATTCAAGTATCATTAAACACATTTATACCGAAAACATTACATTCAGCTAAAGTTGGAGTAGGTCTTGGTTTATATAATTTAATTAATTTTTTCGGTATGGCATTTGGACCAGCTGTAGCAAGCAAAATTATGGAATCTACAAATAGTTATCGTTTGAATTTTATTTTAATCGTTATGTTAATTTCTGCTCATTTCTTCTTATTAATAGGAATGTCTTCTTTCCAAAAAAAGATGGAGCATTAAATATGTACTTTATATAGAAGAAACCGACTTTCCTATAGAAGGTCGGTTATTTTTCTGTCTTGCAAATTATGAAAAAAAGGAGCAAAATAAAAAAGGTCCTAGTCTATACAGGTACAAATGAAAATTTTCATACAGAAGCAGTTTAAGTTAGCGAACTTAAAGTGTGTAAAATATAATGATAAAATAAGATGATGAATGAGAAAACGGGTGATGAAGTTGAATAGAGCAATCGGTGTTATCGATTCAGGAGTTGGCGGTTTAACAGTAGCGAAGGAATTAATTCGTCAGTTGCCGAAAGAGCGCATTATATATTTAGGGGATACAGCACGTTGCCCTTATGGTCCGCGTTCTCGAGAAGAAGTGCGTCAATTTACGTGGGAAATGACGGAGCATTTACTAGATTTAAATATCAAAATGTTAGTTATTGCGTGTAATACAGCAACTGCAGTTGTATTAGAAGAGATGCAGAAACAATTACCAATTCCGGTGGTAGGAGTTATTCACCCGGGATCACGTACAGCTTTAAAAATGACAAACACGTATCATGTTGGGATTATTGGAACAATCGGAACGGTGAAAAGTGGTGCATACGAAGAAGCGCTAAAGTCTATTAATAACCGTGTTATGGTAGAAAGTTTAGCGTGTCCGCCTTTCGTTGAGCTTGTAGAGAGTGGTAATTTCGAAAGTGAAATGGCATATGAAGTTGTAAGAGAAACGTTGCAACCGCTGAAGAATACTGATATTGATACACTTATTTTAGGTTGTACACATTATCCAATTTTAGGCCCTGTTATTAAACAAGTAATGGGAGATAAAGTGCAACTAATTAGTTCTGGTGATGAAACGGCGCGTGAAGTAAGTACAATTTTATACCATAGTAAAATGTTGAATGAGGGAGAGGAACAAAGTGATCATCTCTTCTTAACAACAGGAAAAATAGGTCTATTTAAAGAAATTGCATCAAAATGGTTCGGTCAACCGATTGAAAATGTGAAACATATTCATTTAGAAAAAGAATAATAGTAGAATCCATATAAGTAAACTCCTGAGAAATCAGGAGTTTTTTTGTTTATAGGAAGCACAGCTTGTTCTAAAAAGTGAAACAGCTCGTATACATAATAGTACAAACTTAGATTTTAGGGGGGAATGGCATGCCTAAATCCACTTTTAAATGGGTTGTTGGTGCTACTGTGAGCGCTGTTTTACTAACAGGGTGTGGCTTTATAAATCAGGAGAAAGCAACGGAACAAATTGATCCGCCAAAACAAGTTACGTATACAGAGGGTGGAAAGAAAGAAGTAGCTAAGAAAGATAAGCAAGGACAAACGGTGAATAGAGAACTATACCTTGTTGATAAAAATGGCTATGTTGTGCCGCAAACGTTAGCTATACCTACTCCGAAAGCAAATGAGGTCATTCAGCAAACGTTAGAGTACCTTGTGAAAGATGGACCGGTAACGAATTTATTACCGAATGGGTTCCGTGCAGTCATTCCAGCGAATACATCGATGACCCTAAATTTGAAAAAAGATGGGACGGCAGTCATTGATTTCTCTAAAGAAATGAAAAACTATGCGAAAGAGGAAGAACGTCAAATCATTGAATCTATTGCATGGACGTTGACGCAATTTAAAGAAATAAAACAAGTGCAGTTCCAAATAAATGGTGAGAAATTGGCGAAGATGCCTGTTGGTGGTACACCGCTTGGTGAAGGCGTGAGCCGTGCGAACGGTATCAACTTCGATGATGAACAAGTAGCGGATGTAACAAATACAAAACCAGTTACCCTTTATTTTATGGCGCAAAATAATAATAAACAGCAATACTACGTACCAGTAACACGCCGCGTTGTAGAAGGAAAAGAAAATGATTATGCAACCATTATAGATGAACTTGTAAAAGGACCGATTCATCAATCGCTCCTGAATGATTTCAATCCAGGAGTTAAGCTGATTACGAATCCGAAATTACAAGACGGAAATCTTACATTAAACTTTAATGAAAATATATTTATAAACCCAGATAAAAATATGGTTTCAAATTACGTATTGAAGTCATTAGTTTTATCTTTAACAGAAAAGAAAGGCGTGAAAAGTGTTTCTATTGAAGTGAATGGTAAAGCGAATCTTATAGATGAAAAGGGCGGAAAATTAATAAAACCTGTAGATCGTCCAGAAAACGTGAATACAGGTAGTTTTTAATCGTCGATAATTTGATATACTTAAGTAAGAAAGAGGAATTGCTTTTTGGGTTCCTCTTCTTTTATTGTATACATATCATACATTTAAATTTGGCTATACTAACAAATAGTTATGAGGAGGTTATTTTTATGCGAGTAGATGGTAGAGAGAAAACAGAATTACGCCATATACATATTCATACGAATTATTTAAAACATCCAGAAGGATCAGTGTTAATTGAGGTTGGGGATACAAAGGTAATTTGCTCAGCGACAATTGAAGAGCGTGTCCCGCCGTTTATGCGTGGAGAAGGAAAGGGCTGGGTAACAGCTGAATACGCGATGATTCCACGTGCAACAGAGCAACGTACAATAAGGGAATCAAGCAAAGGGAAAGTAACAGGGCGTACAATGGAAATCCAGCGCTTAATTGGACGAGCATTACGTGCGGTAGTTGACTTAGAAGCACTTGGTGAGAGAACGGTTTGGATTGATTGTGATGTTATTCAAGCTGATGGTGGAACGAGAACTGCTTCTATTACAGGTGCATATGTAGCAATGGTATTAGCTTTCGAGAAGTTATTACAAGCAGAAAAAGTATCTAAAATTCCAGTGAAAGATTATTTAGCAGCAACTTCAGTAGGGATTGTGGAACAGCAAGGTGTTGTTTTAGATTTAAACTATGCAGAAGATTCTAAAGCAGACGTTGATATGAATGTAATTATGACTGGAAAAGGCCAGTTTGTTGAAGTACAAGGAACTGGAGAAGAAGCGACGTTTAGTAGAGCGCAGTTAAATGAATTACTTGATGCTGCAGAACAAGGCATTTTCCAACTGATTGACATGCAAAAAGAAGCGTTAGGTGACATCGTATCTCATATAGAGTAGAGGTGGAAAATATGAAACAAGTTGTTGTAGCGACAAAAAATATGGGGAAAGTGCGTGAATTTGCTGAGTTATTTGAGCGATTTGATTTAGAAGTGAAATCATTACACGATTTTCCTCATATTGAAGAAGTCGAAGAAACTGGTGAAACATTTGAAGAAAATGCGATCTTAAAAGCGGATAGTTTGAGTAGACAGTTGAATGCAATCGTAATTGCGGATGATTCAGGTCTTATTGTAGATGCTTTAAACGGGAAACCAGGCGTATATTCAGCTCGTTTTGCTGGAGAACCGAAAGATGATCAAGCGAATATGGATAAAGTTTTACAGGAATTAAATGACGTAGCGTTTGAAAAGCGTAAAGCTCGTTTCTACTGTGCATTAGCAGTTGCTTTCCCTGAAGGGGATAAAAAGCCTGTCATTGTAAACGGGACATGTGAAGGGTTTATTTTAGAACAACGCCGCGGAGAAAACGGCTTTGGATATGATCCGATTTTTTATGTGGAAGAATATAAAAAAGCGATGGCGGAACTAAGTTCAGATGAGAAAAATGCTATTAGTCACCGTGGACGTGCTCTACGTAAGCTAGAAGAAAAAATCCCTGAATGGTTTTTAGGAGAATAAGGGAGAGAGATTGATGAAAGCTTTAATCGTAAGCGATAGTCATAGCTCTGTGAAGGAATTACAGCAGTTAAAAGAGAAGTATGAAGGGAAAGTAGATATCATGATTCATTGCGGTGATTCAGAGCTAACGCCTGCTCATGAAGAGCTGCAAGGTTTCCATGTTGTAAAAGGGAATTGTGATTATGCTAACTTTCAAGACGAAATTGTAACTGATGTAGACGGCATTCGTTTCGTTGTTGTGCACGGACATCGTCATAACGTGAAAATGACGTTACAAACATTAGCGTACCGTGCAGAAGAAGTAGGGGCGCAAGTTGCATGCTTCGGACACTCTCACGTATTAGGTGCGGAATTAATCGACGGCGTTTTATTTATTAATCCAGGCAGTATTTTATTACCGCGTCAGCGTGTAGAAAAGACATTTGCCTTATTAGAAATGGATGAAAATCAAATGGAAGTTCGTTTTGAAACACTAGACGGACAGCTAGTTGAACAAGCAGTTTTTAAAAGAGGATAATAAAAATTATCCTCTTTTAAAAAAGGTGTTGACTTTATGTATGGTTATACATATAATAAATATTGTCGATAGGGCAACAGCGCTAACGAATAAAAATAAAATAACATATGCGGGTGTAGTTTAGTGGTAAAACAAGAGCCTTCCAAGCTCTGGTCGAGAGTTCGATTCTCTTCACCCGCTCCATGTCCCAGTAGCTCAGCCGGATAGAGCATACGCCTTCTAAGCGTACGGTCGGGAGTTCGAATCTCTCCTGGGACGCTAAGAAAACCTTGTTATCTTTTGATAACAAGGTTTTTTGTTTGTCTACAAATTGATGTATGTGCAAGAGGTTTAAAAATATTATAACGGGATATATGATAATGAGTATATGCAACAGATTAAAGTGCATTAAAAAGAGCGCTTAAAAACGCTCTTTGCTAGTCAGTTATATTATTTGTTTGTTCAGGCTCATCAAATGGTTTATGCACGTATTGAAAACCGTATCCAGCTTCAACGAGAACCTCATCAACCTTTTCTAAAAATTCTTTGCCCCATTCAGTAAAAAGATATTTCCCGAATATCTTAATAACAAAACCATACCCTTTTACTTCAGGATACCTTTCGTAAACCTCGTCACTTTCTATAAAGTCCAAATACAAATTGATTTTTTCTTGCAGTAATTCAATATGTTTTTCCTCATCAGACCAGTCTAATTCATCAGCGATGACTAAATAGGCTATTTTTTCTTCTTTATTGTAGCCCATAAAATCAACTTTTTCTAATTCGTATAAAGACATAAGTACACCTCTTATCTATTGTTTTCTTCTAATTTCAACTTTAGTTGGAGGTATTTCCGTACCGCCTACAAAAGGTGGTTTCCCTTTGCCTACAACTGTTGCGCCATATTTTTCAATTTCAGGAATCGCAATTTTTTGTTTTTTAGTAAGGGGAGCAGTTGGTGAACCTTTTGCCTCAACTATTCTTATATCTTCTAGATCTTTATTGGCTCCTAGAAAATCAAGTCTTGTCTTTGTTCCTGTTTTATTAGTCTTTAAAGTTATTTGTTCTACTACTGTATCTACCTCTTTTGAGAAGTCCTTATGTACTTCTTTTTCAAAGGCTTTCCCAGCTTCTTGATTTATTCCTATTTGTACCTGGCTTTGGGCTTTTACTGCTTCTCCTATAATATTTTCACAAGAAAATTATACCGTATCTATACATTAGCCAGTGTATGTTAAACAAGCGATGAAAGAATCGTTTATATATTGTAGATAATAGGTGGGCCGGAAGTTCGGATCTCTCCTGGGACGCTAAAAATTGATGTTTTGGTGTAAGAGATGGGGGTAGGAATGAAATAGCATAATTAATACGAGTGAAAGATTATCACAAGAAGTGATTACTTATAAGTTTCGCGTCTAGTTTGGGTTATAATTGTAGCTCATTCTTAATATCTGTAACCTTTCCTTCGATATTAAGCAGTTGTATATGTAATTCTTTTTCTTAAATAAAAGGAGCGCCGTTTATGCGCCCTGTTCCTCATAGTATTTAATTTAAAGAATCAATAGGTTTATGATGGAAATCGAATTCATATCCAGATGCCCCTAATTAATCACTTACAATGTTATAAAACTTTTTACCATTCTAGTACGATTGAGCATCCGTTGTCGGAACTTATCCCCGGCAGTGTGTTACAATTAATAGAAGCGGAAAACGAGAATCTCCAATTGACTGGACGTGTGATTGGTTGGACAGTTTAAGAAGGTTGTATAAAAAAGGGAGATGGCGCAAAGATGGCGAGAGCAAAAGAGAATGACTTAACGGAGAAATTGGCAGAAGGTAAACGGAAATATGGTGACGGCAACTTTACAATACAGAACATCGGTGATGAAACTAACCCGAATTGGACTGTCGTAAAAAATGTGAGGAAGGGATCGGCAGGCATTCGCGAAGAGGAAGATATATTAAGACTGCGATCAAAATATATAAAATAGTACGGAAATGGGCGGGTCGGGAGTTCGAATCTCTCCTGGGGCGCTAAGAAAACCTTGTTATCTTTTGATAACAAGGTTTTTTGTTTGTTGTAAATTAATTATTAATAAACTTTTCAAACACAAAACCATAATCTTTCACATTATATTGTTTCTTCGTATCAACGAGCCAGTTAAAGGCGATTTCGTTTATTTCTTTAAATTGTTCTGCCAAATTTACTTGTGCGTTTGAAATACGGCTGAAAGCGTTAGATGCCATATCTAGACTTTTATGTGCATACTGCAATGTGATGTCGTTGTCGTATGAAATTTCTTCGATTTTAAGTAAAGCTTTATATAAATCTTTTAATTCTTCAATATGTTTTTTATGAACATCAATTGAGTAATGCTCATCGCCCATTTGAAACTTAATTTCTACATCTAAATCAATCGTTCCGGCAGTTTCAAGTGCTACGTTTTTAATTTGATATTTGCTATAACTAAAGCGGCGTAATGTACGTTTTTTACTTGTCGCACTTGTGCCATCTAGGTGAATTAATCCTTTGTTTGTGAAACAATATTCATCTGATTTTGATTTGATTAGAAAATAAATTTTCTCCCCATCTTCATGCATCACGTAATCATCGGCATCAACTTTATCGTAATCTTTCGGTGTAATGACAGAACCTACATCGCTTAATCCTAAAACATCTGCAGCCATTTTTTTAAACATACATAATCCCCCTTATAAATTAAATTCTTAATTGTATAAAAATATATTAACATGATTTCAACAAAGTGTTTTCTTATAATTAAAAATATTCGAAGGAAAGTTGAGAAAAGGAACGAATAATTATTTTAATCTAAAATTATTTAGTAAATCTATTAGTTTAAGAGTGGATTTTCCGGAAAATAACCAAGAGCAAAAGTTAATTTTGCATGCGATTATAGAGAAATTCCGTGAAAGTACCTCAAACGATATGAGGTGTTTTTCTATCTCTTTTTGAAATCTTACAATTCTGTAAGGTAACTGTAAGGTAGTTCGATGGTAACGAATTACTAATCCTCTATAATAAAGGTAACAACGATAAAACGAGGAGGAAGAAATGATGAAAGGATTAATCGTAACGGGTTTAACAGTTGCTTTCGGATTTGTAGCATATGAGAAATTAACGTATGTAGTTGATGTTGTAAAACATTTAATCGCTTAGAGGAAACTACCATGAGAGGGAAAGGGAATGAGTGAATGAATGGAATGGTTATTTGGAATTATAGGTACTTGTAGTGTAGTGTTATTGTTCTTTGTCCCAAGTGGTATACTTAGTTCGACGACGAGTTTGTTCTTCTTAAGTTTGTTTGCTTGTACGATGCTTATCATTATGTTTTTAATGAAGCGGAGTAAACCAATCTTCTATTTTAGCATGATTGTTATGGCAATTATTGTTCTCCAAATTATTACCCTTGTTATATACCCCACTATTATAAAGGCTTTCCAATAATGATGAATCCTCTGCTTTCATTGCTGAGGGTTTTTATTTGTACATTTTTAATTTTTGGTAAGGATTTGTTTATATTGAAATATAAAAATTAAATATTTTCATATTTCAAACAAAGGGTTTTGGGATGTTGTGTTCTCATTACTCATTTGATATATTTACTTTAAAGATAATTAAAATCTAGAAAAAGAGGCGGACGTATGGATAAAAAAGAAAATACGGTCGTATTGTTTCCGCAGCTATCAGAGCGATATATTGATGAAGGTTTTTTAGCACTGAAAGAGCGGAAATTCGAAGATGCATTGCGCTGCTTTGAAATATTACGTCAGTATAATGCAGAAACGGAACAAACGGAACTAGCTTCAGTTATTTGTTTGTTAGAGTTAAAACATATGGAAGAAGCGAAAGACAAATGTGAACAGTTGCTTGAAACAGGAGCTGTATTATTTGGTGATATTCTTGAAACATATGTGACGATTTTAGTCCAAACAAATGATTATGAAGGCGTTATTGAAACCGTTGAAAAAGTATTGCAAACGAAGGATATAATGCCTGAGCAAAAGGAAAAATTAGCACAGCTCGCTTTATTTGCAGAAGGTATGTTAAATGAAGTGGATACGTCACTAGTCGATTCGAATTTTGAGTTGAATGAGTTTACTAATGAAATGTTTGGAGAAAACTTTGGGCAAAAGCTAAGAGCGATTCAGCAACTTTCGTTAAAAGACTTAGATCTTGCATTACCTATTTTAAAGAAATTTTTAATAGACGAAAAACAGCACCCTTATTTGAAAACTTCTATTTTGTATAAAATGGTAGAAAATCAAATAGAAGAAGAGATAGAGGTAGAAAAGTTTGGGAATACGATTAAGGTAATTCCAGCATTTACAGGTCATAATGAGGAGCAATCCGATAACATTATACATACATTATCAAACCGATTAGAGCAAAATTATCCTGATATATTTGATGCGATGGTTACATATTGGAAAGAATTGCAAATTAGCGTTTTCCCATTCGCTCTATTAATGGATAAAGTGGAGATTTGGGCTGCTGTTTTAGAGAGAATTGGTAGAAAGCGTTTCGGGTTGACTATTGATGAAGAAGAGCTTATGACAGCGTATAATATTGAATTAGAAGAGTTTCATATTGCCTATCAATGGTTATTGCGTGTTGAAAGAGAAGGATATTTGCCCGTATAATTATGAAAAAGAATCGTTCGGTTCTTGAAACGAGCATATTCTATGTTATAATGTAAGGGTTGCAAAAGGCAGAAATCTGCCTGTTTGTAAGAGAAGAGAAGTGTAATTCTCTTACTTAATATGTTTCATATTATTCTCGAACAAAATATACCGTAATTGTCTTTTAGGCAATTAGTAGATTGGAACATTATATCTGAAAGCTTTTGCTAGAGGATTATTTGTACTTTTGTTATTTCAAAAAAGAGATAATGAAGATCTTAATCTATAGAGGTATGTGCATACATTATTATAGTTGGAGGGAAAGAATAAATGGCTGCAAAATGGGAAAAATTAGAAGGTAACGTAGGCGTTTTAACAATCGAAGTTGATGCTAAAGAAGTAAACAACTCTATCGACGCTGCGTTCAAAAAAGTAGTAAAAACAATTAACGTACCAGGTTTCCGTAAAGGGAAAATGCCTCGTCCGTTATTCGAACAACGCTTTGGTATCGAATCTTTATACCAAGATGCTTTAGACATCATCTTACCAAAAGCATACGGTGAAGCGATCGATGAAGCTGGTATCTTCCCAGTTGCTCATCCTGAAATCGACATCGAGAAGTTCGAAAAAAATGCTAACCTTATCTTCACTGCAAAAGTAACAGTGAAACCTGAAGTTAAATTAGGTGAGTACAAAGGTTTAGCAGTAGAAAAAGTTGAAACAACTGTAACTGACGAAGATGTAGAGAACGAATTAAAATCTTTACAAGAGCGTCAAGCTGAACTAGTTGTTAAAGAAGAAGGAACTGTTGAAAACGGTGATACAGCTGTAATCGACTTCGAAGGTTTCGTTGATGGCGAAGCATTTGAAGGCGGAAAAGGCGAAAACTACTCTCTAGCAATCGGTTCTGGTACATTCATCCCAGGTTTCGAAGAGCAAGTAATTGGTCTTAAATCTGGTGATTCTAAAGACGTTGAAGTATCATTCCCAGAAGAGTACCATGCTGCTGAATTAGCTGGCAAACCAGCAACATTCAAAGTAACAATTCACGAAATCAAAACAAAAGAACTTCCTGAGTTAAACGACGAGTTCGCTAAAGAAGCAGACGAAGCGGTTGCAACTCTTGATGAATTAAAAGCAAAACTTCGTACAAACTTAGAAGAAGGCAAAAAGCACGAAGCTGAGCACAAAGTACGTGACGAAGTAGTAGAATTAGCTGCTGCTAACGCTGAAATCGACATTCCAGAAGCTATGATCGACACTGAGTTAGATCGTATGGTTCGTGAATTCGAGCAACGTTTAAGCCAACAAGGTATGAACCTTGAGCTTTACTACCAATTCACAGGTACTGATGCTGACAAGTTAAAAGAGCAAATGAAAGAAGACGCTCAAAAACGCGTAAGAATCAACCTTGTTCTTGAAGCTATCATTGAAGCTGAAAACATCGAAGTTACTGAAGAAGAAGTTACTGAAGAAGTTGAAAAAATGGCTGAAATGTACGGTATGCCAGTAGACGCTATCAAGCAAGCTCTTGGAAGCGTAGACGCTTTAGCTGAAGATCTTAAAGTTCGTAAAGCTGTAGACTTCTTAGTAGAAAACGCTGCATAATAAAATAACAAGGCACGATTTTAATCGTGCCTTGTTTTATAAATATAGAAATATATTTATAAAACTTTTCGATGAAGAAGGAAAACTTCCTTAATAAGTCGAATATACATATTTCAAAAGTTTTAAAAACTTTTTATTTGTACATAACTAGTCATATTATTTGTATTTCTCGCCACGTAGTGACATAATATGTATTTACATACGATACATTTATCGTGTACATACGAAGGCAAGAGGTTAGCACTTTGTAAGGGGTGTGAAAATATGTTTAAATTTAATGATGAAAAAGGGCAATTAAAATGTTCTTTCTGTGGTAAAACACAAACGCAAGTTCGAAAGTTAGTTGCAGGTCCAGGTGTTTACATTTGTGACGAGTGTATCGAACTTTGTACTGAAATTGTACAAGAGGAGCTTGCGAAAGACGAAGAAGTAGAATTCAAAGATGTACCGAAACCGGTAGAAATTCGTGAAATCTTAGATGAGTATGTCATCGGACAAGATAACGCGAAAAAAGCACTAGCGGTAGCGGTATATAACCATTACAAACGCATTAATTCTAACAGCAAAATTGATGATGTAGAATTAGCGAAGAGTAATATCGCACTTATCGGGCCAACAGGTAGTGGTAAAACATTACTGGCACAAACGTTAGCGCGTATTTTAAATGTTCCATTTGCAATCGCGGACGCAACATCTTTAACTGAAGCTGGATACGTTGGGGAAGATGTAGAAAACATCTTACTTAAATTAATCCAAGCAGCGGATTATGATGTAGAAAAAGCGGAAAAAGGAATCATTTATATTGATGAGATTGATAAAGTGGCACGTAAGTCCGAAAATCCATCAATTACACGTGATGTATCTGGTGAAGGTGTGCAGCAGGCACTTCTGAAAATTTTAGAAGGTACTGTAGCAAGCGTTCCACCTCAGGGTGGTCGTAAGCATCCGCACCAAGAGTTTATTCAAATTGATACAACGAACATCTTATTCATCTGTGGTGGAGCGTTTGATGGCATCGAGCCAATTATTAAACGTCGTCTTGGTGAAAAAGTAATTGGATTTGGTTCTGAGAAGAAAAATGCTGATGTAAATGAGAAGCATGTTTTATCTCACGTATTACCAGAGGATCTTTTAAGATTTGGTTTAATCCCAGAGTTTATCGGTCGTCTTCCAGTTATTGCGAACCTAGAACCGCTTGATGAAGATGCTCTTGTTGATATTTTAACGAAACCGAAAAATGCACTTGTTAAGCAATTCCAAAAACTATTGGAGCTTGACGATGTTGAGTTAGAGTTTGAAGAAGGCGCACTAATTGAAATTGCGAAAAAAGCAATTGAACGTAAAACGGGTGCTCGTGGACTTCGTTCTATTATTGAAGGCTTAATGCTAGATGTAATGTTCGAACTTCCATCTCGTAAAGATATCGAGAAGTGTGTTCTTACAAAAGAAACAGTAGCTGATAATGCACCGCCAAAATTGGTGTTACAAGACGGTACTGTACTTGATACAAAAACATCTGCATAATGCGAAGGAGAAACAGCAATTTTTATAATTGCTGTTTTTCTTTATGTTTAGCTATGTTCCTCCGCGGAAATACTAAGAGATAAAACATTGCGGGAGGAAATAAATGATGAGCTGGACAAATATATTTTTACTTGTTCAACTTGTTTTTGGGGTAATTGTCGGATTGTATTTTTGGCATTTACTTCGAAATCAGCGAACACAAAAAGTTTCAATTGATCGAGAATCGAAAAAAGAATTAGAACAGCTTCGTAAAATGCGCGAGATTTCTTTAACAGAGCCGCTTGCGGAAAAGGTACGTCCTACATCCTTTTTAGATATTGTAGGGCAAGAGGACGGGATTAAGTCGTTAAAAGCGGCTCTTTGTGGTCCGAATCCACAGCATGTGATTATATATGGCCCGCCAGGTGTCGGAAAGACAGCGGCAGCACGTCTCGTATTAGAAGAAGCGAAACGAAATCCGAAATCTCCATTTCGCACAAATGCAACATTTATTGAACTGGATGCGACGACAGCTCGGTTTGATGAACGTGGTATTGCAGATCCTTTAATCGGTTCGGTGCATGATCCAATTTATCAAGGTGCTGGCGCAATGGGGCAAGCGGGTATTCCGCAACCGAAAAAAGGTGCGGTAACAGATGCACACGGTGGTATTTTATTTATTGATGAGATTGGTGAACTACATCCGATTCAAATGAACAAGATGTTAAAGGTGCTAGAAGATCGGAAAGTGTTTTTGGAAAGTGCATACTATAGTGAAGAGAATACGATGATTCCAACGTATATACATGACATTTTTCAAAAAGGTTTACCAGCCGATTTTCGCTTAGTTGGGGCGACGACACGTTCGCCAGAGGAGATTCCTCCTGCTATTCGATCGCGCTGTTTAGAAGTGTTTTTCCGTGAGTTAGATACAGAAGAAATTCAAAAAGTAGCGAAGAATGCAGCTGACAAAGTGGAAATGCAGATTGGTGAGAATGGTATTGAAATGATCGGGATGTATGCAAGAAATGGACGAGAAGCGATTAATCTTGTACAAATTTCAGCTGGAATGGCAATAAATGAAGAGCGTTCTTTCATTAAAGATGAAGATATAGAGTGGGTTGTTCACTCTAGTCAGCTTACACCGAAGTATGAAAAGCGTATTTATCCTATTCCGAGAATCGGTCTTGTAAATGGACTTGCTGTGTACGGACCAAATACAGGTGCGTTATTAGAAATTGAAGTAACAGCAATCAAGGCGAAAGATAAAGGATCGGTAAATGTTACCGGAATTGTTGAAGAGGAAAGTATTGGTAGTCAAACGAAATCAATTCGCCGTAAAAGTATGGCGAAAGGTTCTGTAGATAATGTATTAACAGTACTTCGTTCTCTAGATGTGTTGCCAGAAGGGTACGATATACATATTAATTTTCCAGGCGGGATCCCGATTGATGGGCCTTCGGCAGGAATTGCTATGGCAACAGGTGTATATTCAGCAGTGCATCGTACGTATGTGAATAATGAAGTAGCGATGACCGGTGAGATAAGTATACACGGAGAAGTGAAACCTATTGGTGGTGTGTATGCAAAAATAAAAGCCGCGAAAAAAGCAGGTGCTAAGAAAGTTATCATTCCTGCTGAAAACATGCAACCGTTTTTGTACACAATAAAAGGAATTGAAATCATTCCTGTTCGTAAGTTAAATGAAGTATTTGAGCTAACATTTATGCAGGAAAATATGCATCGAGAGCTTGATATACATACTGCTGTGGACGAAACAGATGCACAATCAATGTGAGAATGAAGATAATAACATTTGCCAGACTTCGTTTAAGTTTGTATGCTTAAGCGGAGTCTTTTTTTCTTTTTATAAGGGAAAAAAACGAGGGATTTACAATTGCGGAAAATCTCTGCAATTGCATCTAGATGTATTGTAATATAAAATAGTTGAACAGGAGTTTAATTTATTATGGAGGTGCTATGTCTAGTATGAATACGAATGAAAGAATCGTACCCCTCCTACCATTAAGAGGCGTTCTCGTATATCCAACGATGGTTCTGCATCTTGATGTAGGACGTGATAAATCGATACAAGCACTAGAGCAGGCGGCAATGGATGAAAATATCATCTTTTTAGCAATGCAAAAAGAAATGAATATCGATGATCCGAAAGAAGATGACATATATAGTGTAGGTACAGTGGCGAAAGTGAAGCAAATGTTAAAATTGCCGAACGGTACGCTTCGTGTCCTTGTAGAAGGTTTACATAGAGCAGAAGTAGTAGAGTTTATCGAAGAAGAAAATGTAGTGCAAGTTTCTATCAAAACGGTAACGGAAGAAGTGGAAGATGATCTAGAAGAGAAAGCTCTTATGCGTACGTTACTGGAGCATTTCGAACAATATATTAAAGTTTCGAAAAAAGTTTCAAATGAAACATTTGCAACGGTAGCTGATGTAGAAGAGCCAGGAAGATTAGCTGATTTAATTGCTTCTCACTTGCCAATTAAGACGAAGCAGAAACAAGAAATTTTAGAGATTATATCTGTGAAGGAACGATTACATACACTTATTTCAATTATTCAAGATGAACAAGAGTTACTTAGTTTAGAAAAGAAAATTGGACAAAAAGTGAAACGTTCAATGGAGCGCACGCAAAAAGAATATTTCTTACGTGAGCAAATGAAGGCGATTCAAACTGAACTTGGCGATAAAGAAGGTAAGGGCGGGGAAGTTGAAGAACTTCGTGAGAAAATTGAACAGTCGGGAATGCCTGAAGAAACAATGAAGGCTGCACTGAAAGAATTAGACCGTTATGAAAAGTTACCAGCAAGTTCTGCGGAGAGCGGTGTTATTCGCAATTATATGGATTGGTTATTAGCACTTCCGTGGACAGAAGCAACAGAAGATATGATTGATCTTGTTCATTCTGAAGAGATTTTAAACAAAGATCATTACGGTCTTGAGAAAGTGAAAGAGCGCGTGCTTGAATATTTAGCGGTACAGAAGTTAACGAATTCATTAAAAGGACCTATCCTTTGCTTAGTAGGACCTCCTGGGGTCGGAAAAACTTCGTTAGCGCGTTCAATTGCAACATCATTAAATCGTAATTTTGTCCGTGTTTCCCTTGGTGGTGTACGTGATGAATCTGAAATTCGTGGTCACCGTCGTACGTATGTTGGAGCGATGCCAGGACGTATTATTCAAGGTATGAAAAAGGCGAAATCAGTTAATCCAGTCTTTTTATTAGATGAGATTGATAAAATGTCTAACGATTTTCGTGGAGATCCATCTGCAGCATTACTTGAAGTGTTAGATCCAGAACAAAACCATAACTTCAGTGACCATTATATTGAAGAACCATATGATCTATCGAAAGTTATGTTTGTAGCAACTGCAAATACACTTTCAAGTATTCCAGGTCCATTACTTGACCGTATGGAAATTATTTCGATTGCTGGCTATACAGAACTTGAAAAAGTTCATATTGCTCGTGAACATTTATTGCCGAAACAATTAAAAGAGCATGGCTTACGAAAAGGTAATTTACAAGTACGTGATGAAGCACTTCTTGAAATTATTCGTTATTATACACGTGAGGCTGGTGTTCGTACGCTAGAGCGCCAAATTGCAAAAGTTTGCCGTAAAGCAGCAAAAATTATCGTTACAGCAGAACGCAAGCGCATTGTTGTAACGGAGAAAAATGTTGTTGATTTACTTGGTAAGCACATATTCCGTTATGGGCAAGCTGAAAAAACAGACCAAGTTGGTATGGCGACAGGTTTGGCGTATACAGCAGCAGGCGGGGATACACTTGCGATTGAAGTCTCTGTAGCGCCAGGTAAGGGGAAATTAATTTTAACAGGGAAACTTGGGGATGTTATGAAAGAATCAGCACAAGCTGCGTTTAGTTATATTCGTTCTCGTGCAGAAGAGCTTCAGATTGATCCGAATTTTCATGAGAAAAATGATATTCATATTCATGTTCCAGAAGGAGCAGTTCCAAAAGATGGACCGTCAGCAGGTATTACGATGGCAACGGCACTTATTTCTGCACTAACAGGTATTCCTGTAAGTAAAGAAGTGGGGATGACAGGTGAAATTACACTTCGTGGCCGTGTATTACCAATTGGTGGTTTAAAAGAAAAAACATTAAGTGCTCACCGCGCAGGTTTAACTAAGATTATTTTACCAGCGGAAAATGAGAAAGATTTAGATGATATTCCAGAGAGCGTAAAAGAAAACCTTACGTTTGTGCTTGCATCTCATTTAGATGAAGTATTGGAGCACGCATTAGTAGGAGTGAAACAATGAAAGTAACAAAAGCAGATATTGTAATTAGTGCTGTTAAACCAGAACAATATCCAGACAGTGATTTACCAGAAATTGCATTAGCAGGTCGTTCAAATGTCGGGAAGTCTTCCTTTATTAATAAAATTTTAAATCGTAAAAAGTTAGTACGTATTTCTTCTAAACCAGGAAAAACGCAAACGTTGAACTTTTTCTTAATCAATGAGATGATGCATTTTGTTGACGTTCCAGGTTATGGATATGCGAAAGTATCTAAATCAGAGCGCGCAGCATGGGGCAAAATGATTGAAACGTACTTTACAACGCGTGAGCAATTAGACGCAGCTGTATTAGTAGTTGATTTACGTCACCAACCAACAAACGATGACGTAATGATGTATGATTTCTTAAAGCACTATGAAATCCCAACAATTATTATTGCAACGAAAGCCGATAAAATTCCGAAAGGAAAATGGCAAAAGCATTTAAAAGTTGTAAAAGAAACGCTTGCTGTTGAAATTGGCGATGAAATTGTTCTATTCTCTTCTGAAACAGGACTTGGAAAAGAAGAAGCATGGAAAGCAATTCATAAAATGACAAAAACAAAAAACGCGTGACGAATGTCGCGCGTTTTTTTCTTTATACATTTTTAGCGTACATTTAACGTAACTTCAATATTTCCTCGTGTTGCTTTAGAGTAAGGACATACACCATGAGCAGCTTCTACAAGTTCTTGTGCTTCGCTATGTGAAACGCCAGCGACATGTACATCAAGTACAGCAGATAGGCCGAAACCACCATCCGTATCTTTTCCGATAGAAACGTGAGCAGTTACTTCTGTACTTTCTACTTTCACACGTTTTGTACGAATGACAAGTTGTAAAGCACTATCAAAACAAGCGGCATAACCAGCAGCAAATAGTTGTTCTGGATTTGTTGCCTCTCCGCCTGCACCACCTAGTGCTTTCGGCATTTTCACATCAAGATTTAATATGCCGTCATCTGAGACTACTTTTCCGTTTCTTCCACCTGTAGCAGTTACTGAAGCAGTATATAATTTATCCATGTTTATTCCCCTTTTCTATCATTAATTGTTTTCATTGTTTCAATTAGTTTATTTAATTGAATTAATAAAGAACGATATTCTTGTTCTGTAATTCCTAAATTTGTTGCCATTGTTGTCGGTAATGAACAAGCCTTTTCTTTTAAATCTTTACCTTGTTCTGTTAATTCAATACAAACTTTTCGCTCGTCTTCTTTGGAACGAACGCGTTTTACAAGTTGTAATGATTCCATTCGTTTTAACATAGGCGTTAACGTACCGGAATCTAAAAATAGACGTTCTCCAATTTCTTTGACTGTGAGTCCATCTTGCTCCCATAGTACGAGTAAAGTAATGTACTGGGGATACGTAATACCCATCTCTTCTAAATATGGTCGATAAAAGCGGGTAACTTCTTTAGAACAGGCGTAAATAGAAAAACAAAGTTGGTTATCTAGATGTAAAGAGTCCTCTGTCATACATAACTCCCTTCTAATTAAATTGTGCGAAATTTAATTTTGTAAAACCAATATAACGAAAAAGAAATACAATGTCAAATACATTGTATTGAGAAAGTGTTTGCTACATTTTGGAACAATCATACATATTTTCCTTCATGATGAAAGAAGATAGGAAAGATGATGTTATAATTCATATGGAATAGTTTCCATCACTTGATTATGAGTGCTTTTTTTGGTAACGTACAAATAGAGTTATTAATTTATAATCATTATAAAGTAGGGAGTTTTTATTAGTTTTACTGAATCTCCTTTATTACATACGGAGAATAAATAAAAAAATAATCGGTTGTTCACACGATTGTCAGATTCATAAGAGGAAAGTTGTATTATGATAGTAGATAAAGTGATAAAACGGGTGAAGGGGGACATGCTGCGTGCATATTCTTGTTGTTAGTGTAAATTATCGAACAGCCCCTGTAGAATTTCGTGAGAAACTCACATTTCAGGCAGCAGAGCTAGAGCAAGCAATGACGACATTACAAAATCAAAAGAGCGTGTTAGAGAATGTCATTGTATCAACTTGTAATCGCACTGAGATTTACGCTGTTGTCGATCAATTACACACGGGACGGTATTATATTAAGAAGTTTTTAGCTGATTGGTTTCAGCTTGAAATAGAAGAAGTCGCACCATATTTAACTATTTTTGAACAAGATGGTGCAATAGATCATTTATTCCGGGTAACGTGCGGTTTAGATTCTATGGTAGTTGGAGAGACGCAAATTTTAGGTCAAATAAAAGATAGCTTTTTAGAAGCGCAACAAGTAAAAGCGACAGGCACAATCTTTAATGAATTGTTTAAGCAAGTCATTACATTAGCAAAACGTGCTCACTCAGAAACGACAATTGGTGAAAGTGCGATGTCTGTTAGTTATGCTGCTGTTGAGCTTGGGAAGAAAATATTCGGCGAGTTAACAGATTGTCACATACTTATTCTTGGTGCTGGCAAAATGGGTGAACTTGCACTGCAAAACTTATATGGAAGTGGTGCTCGTAAAGTAACAGTCATGAATAGGACGCTTTCAAAAGCAGAAATAATGGCTGAGAAATATATGGGACATGCAAAACCTTTAAGTGAATTACAATGTGCATTATTAGAAGCAGATATTTTAATTAGTTCAACTGGGGCATCAGAGTATGTCATTACGAAAGAGATGATGACAAAGGTAGAGAAAATGCGCTCTGGCCGTCCTTTATTTATGGTTGATATTGCAGTGCCACGTGATATTGATCCGGCGATTGATGAGCTAGAAGGTTCTTTCTTATATGACATTGATGATTTGCAAGGAGTAGTGGAAGCGAACCGTGCTGAACGTTTGAAAGAAGCAGAGAAAATTCAATTTATGATTGAAGAGGAAATTGTTTTATTTAAAACGTGGTTAAGTACACTTGGTGTCGTTCCGTTAATATCAGCTCTTCGTGATAAGGCACTTGCCATTCAAAGCGAAACGATGGAAAGCTTGGAACGAAAAATACCAAACCTTAGTGATCGTGAGAGAAAAGTAATTAGTAAGCATACAAAAAGTATTATTAATCAATTATTAAAAGACCCAATTTTAGTAGCAAAAGAAATAGCTGCTGAAGAGGGAGCAGACGAAAAATTAGCGTTATTTGCAAAAATCTTTGATTTAGAAATGGAAGATGTAGAAAGTTGTGCGGAAGAAGTAGAACATAAAAGAGCGTGGACACCATCCGTTCCATCTTTATAACTTGGAAGGATGATCGGATGAGTTTTTTAAATAACAGTATTATTTATCATATTGCAATTATTTTATATGCTTGTAGCATTAGTTTATATTTTATAGATTATTTCCAAAGTAACCGAAAGGCGAACCGATTTGCTTTTTGGTTACTTTCGATTGTATGGGTTCTGCATTCTATTTTTATGTTGCTTAGGGCTACAGATTCAGAAACGAACCCTCTTTTAACTTTATTATCAGGGATTTATTTTTATGTTTGGCTATTGATTACGATGTCGTTAGTCATTAATCGATTTATGAGAATCGATTTTTTAGTCTTTTTTACAAATGTTGTCGCATTTGGCGTAAGCGCTTTTTCTATTTTTACGCCGCTCGGAAAGATGTCACCAGTACTTGCAGAGCAATTGGTTTCGGAACTTGTATATGTACATGTCGGTATGGCTATTATTTCTTATGCAACATTCACTGTATCGTTCATTTTTTCTATTATGTATTTATTGCAATATCGCCTATTAAAGAAGAAGAAATGGAATGCGAGATTAAGAAGGTTAGGGAATTTACCGAAGCTAGAATCGATGTCTTACGGATTAAATTTATTTTCTGTTCCATTTTTCTTACTAGCTATTTTATTAGGATGCATATGGGGATATACAAAATTGGACAATTTCCATTGGTATGATACGAAAGTGATCGGGTCTTTTGTCGTTCTATTTGTATATTGTGCTGGCCTATATTTACGAGCGGCAGATGTGTTGCAAGGGAAGAAAATAGTGCAGTGGAACATCGGGGCATTTCTCGTAATGCTAATTAATATTTTTCTATTAAGCAGTTTATCCAACTTCCACTTTTGGTATTTATAATGAGGAGAGAAAATTATGCGCAAAATTATTGTAGGGTCACGAAAGAGTAAATTAGCACTAACGCAAACGAACTGGTTTATTGATCAGTTAAAAGCGCTAGGTTTACCATATGAATTTGAAGTGAAAGAAATCGTCACAAAAGGCGATGTTATTTTAGATGTTACTCTTTCAAAAGTAGGCGGAAAAGGCTTGTTTGTTAAAGAGATTGAACATGCGTTACTTACGAAAGAAATTGATATGGCTGTACATAGTATGAAAGATATGCCGGCCGTACTTCCAGAAGGATTAATGATCGGTTGTACACCGAAGCGTGTGGACCCTCGTGATGCTTTTATCTCAAAAAGCGGAGCATCGTTTAAAGAGTTAGCAGAAGGCGCTATTTTAGGTACGAGTAGTTTAAGACGTAGTGCACAATTATTAGCTGCGAGACCAGATTTACAAGTGAAGTGGATTCGTGGAAATATCGATACACGTTTACGTAAATTAAAAGAAGAAGATTACGATGCAATCATTTTAGCAACAGCTGGATTACAAAGAATGGGCTGGGATGATGAAGTTATTACAGAACATTTAGATGAGACGTTATGTGTACCTGCTGTAGGACAAGGTGCATTAGCGATTGAGTGCCGTGAGGATGATACAGATTTATTGCAGCTGTTATCACATATAAATGATGCTGTAACAGAAAGAACAGTGGCAGCGGAGCGAGTATTTCTTCATAAACTTGAAGGTGGATGCCAAGTTCCGATCGCTGGATATGCAACTCTTACAGAAAACGATGCAATCGAATTAACAGCTCTTGTCGGGTCTATGGACGGTTCTGTTTTATTGAAAGAGACAGTGGTAGGAACTGATCCGAAGGAAGTAGGATTAGAGGCTGCGGACCGTTTAATTAAACAAGGCGCAAAAGAACTCATTTTTGCTGCGAATAAGGGGCAACAATAAATATGAACGCTCTCGCTGGCAAAACGGTATTGATTACACGTGCCCAGCATCAAGCAAAACAAATGAGTGTAGCGGTGAAAGAAAAGAGCGGAATTCCATTGGAAATTCCGCTTTTGCGTATGGAAGGTATGTCTTATAGGCAAATTCAACATATAGCAGGGCAGTTGCATTCATATGACTGGGTTATTTTTACGAGTAAAAATGGGGTGGCTTTTTTTCTGGATAGTTTGAGAAAGAGGCTCCCCGTAACGGCTAAAATTGCTGCAGTAGGCGTGAAAACAAGGTTAGAGTTAGAAAAGCGAGGCTATGAAGTGGACTTTGTTCCAACTTCATTTGTTGCAGAAGTATTTGCAGAAGAGTTTGTAAAAAAACTAAGTGGAAGCGAATGCGTTTTATTTCCGAAAGGGAATTTAGCAAGAGATGTCATTCCAGTTGCACTTCGCGAAATTGGTGTTTCTCTAGATGAGCTAATGGTATATGGTACGAAAGAAAATGTAGAGAAAAAGCGAGAGCTTATAGAAGCGTTAGAAGCAGAGAAAGTAGATATTATTACATTTACGAGTCCTTCAACTGTTACTAGTTTTGTTCGTTTACTTGAGGGTACAAACTGGAGAGAATGGACAAAAAAATGTACAATTGCTTGTATAGGGCCTATTACGGAAAAAGAAGCGAGCCTTTATTTTCCGCATGTTATTATGCCGAAAGAGTACACTGTAGAAGCATTACTACAATGCGTTTGTGAATCTATAAAATAAAAGAATGGGGATAGAAATCTATGAACTCTTTACAATTTAATCGTCATCGTCGTTTAAGACAAAGCGGTAATATGCGTGCGCTTGTGCGTGAAACGTTTTTACATACGGAAGATTTTATTTACCCTATTTTTGTATTAGAAGGTGAAAATGTTCGTAATGAAGTACCTTCTATGCCAGGCGTATATCAAATGTCATTAGATTTATTGCAAGCTGAAATGCAAGAGGTTGTTGATTTAGGTATTCGTTCTGTTATTGTATTTGGTTTACCTGCTGAAAAAGATGAAGTTGGATCATCAGCATATTGTGATCATGGAATTGTGCAACGTGCAATTAAGCAAATTAAAGGTGATTTCCCTGAGCTAGTGGTAGTTGCGGATACATGTTTATGTCAATTCACAAGCCATGGTCATTGCGGTGTAATTGAAGATGGTATTATTTTAAATGACGAGTCTCTTGCAGTTCTTGCGAAAACAGCTGTAAGCCAAGCGAAAGCAGGAGCGGACATTATTGCGCCATCAAACATGATGGATGGATTCGTAACAGCAATTCGCCACGCATTAGATGAAAATGGTTTTGGACATGTACCAGTTATGTCGTACGCTGTGAAATATTCATCAGCATTTTACGGGCCATTCCGTGATGCGGCACACGGTGCACCACAATTTGGTGATCGTAAAACATATCAAATGGACCCAGCGAACCGTATGGAAGCATTCCGTGAAGCAGAATCAGATGTAATGGAAGGAGCAGATTTCCTAATTGTAAAGCCAGCTCTTTCTTACTTAGATATCATTCGTGATGTGAAAAATAACTTTAATTTACCAGTCGTTGCTTATAACGTAAGCGGTGAATATTCAATGATTAAAGCGGCAGCGCAAAATGGTTGGATTAATGAAAAAGAAGTTGTACTTGAAAAATTAATTAGCATGAAACGTGCAGGAGCAGATTTAATTATTACGTATCATGCAAAAGATGCAGCAAGATGGTTACAAGAAGGAGGCGCTAAATAATGAAAAAGTTTGATAAGTCGATTGCAGCGTTTGAAGAAGCACAAGATTTAATGCCTGGTGGCGTAAATAGCCCAGTTCGTGCCTTTAAGTCTGTCGGTATGAATCCATTGTTTATGGAGCGTGGAAAAGGCTCTAAAGTATATGATATCGATGGAAATGAATACATCGATTACGTATTATCATGGGGTCCTTTAATTCATGGCCATGCAAATGATCGTGTTGTTGAAGCTTTAAAAGCTGTTGCTGAAAGAGGTACAAGCTTCGGTGCACCAACGGAAATTGAAAATAAATTAGCGAAACTTGTTATTGAGCGCGTACCATCAATTGAGATTGTACGTATGGTTAACTCTGGAACAGAAGCGACAATGAGTGCGCTACGTTTAGCTCGTGGTTATACAGGCCGTAATAAAATTTTGAAATTCATCGGTTGTTACCACGGTCATGGTGATTCGTTGTTAATTAAAGCGGGTTCTGGTGTGGCAACACTAGGTTTACCAGATAGCCCTGGTGTACCAGAAGGTGTAGCGAAAAATACGATTACAGTAGCGTATAACGATTTAGAAAGTGTGAAATACGCATTCGAACAATTCGGTGATGATATCGCTTGTGTAATTGTAGAACCAGTGGCAGGAAATATGGGTGTTGTTCCTCCGCAACCAGGATTTTTAGAAGGTCTTCGTGAAGTAACAGAGCAAAATGGTGCATTGCTTATTTTTGATGAAGTAATGACAGGATTCCGAGTTGCTTACAATTGTGGACAAGGTTATTACGGTGTAACACCTGACTTAACTTGTTTAGGTAAAGTAATCGGTGGTGGATTACCAGTAGGAGCATACGGTGGTAAAGCAGAAATTATGCGCCAAGTTGCACCGAGCGGACCGATTTACCAAGCGGGTACTTTATCAGGTAATCCACTTGCAATGGCAGCAGGTTATGAAACGTTAATACAGTTAACGCCAGAATCATATGTAGAATTCGAGCGTAAAGCTGAAATGTTAGAAGATGGTTTACGTAAAGCGGCTGAAAAACATGGTATTCCGCATTATATCAACCGTGCGGGTTCTATGATTGGTATCTTCTTTACAGATGAACCAGTTATTAATTACGATGCAGCAAAATCTTCAAACTTAGAATTCTTTGCGGCTTACTATCGTGAAATGGTAGAACAAGGTGTATTTTTACCGCCATCTCAATTCGAAGGTTTATTCTTATCGACAGCACATAGTGATGCAGATATTGAGGCGACGATTGCAGCGGCTGAAATTGCAATGTCAAAATTAAAGGCTTAATTGAATAAAGAAAATCGCTCTCCATAAGGGGAGCGATTTTTTTTATTCATAAAGTCAGCTTTCCATACATAAATCTGTAATGACATATAGTTTGGGAGGGGGAAAAGAAGTGGCAACAGATCATTCATTACGTTTTTCATTAAAAGAATCTGTTTGGTTCCAAAAAGGACAGGAAGTCGAAGAACTTTTGTCAATTTCGTTAGATCCAGACGTTGAGATAGAAGAGCTTGATCATGAAGTTATCGTGAGAGGGCAATTAGATTTAACGGGAGAGTATGTTGCACGGCAAGATGATTCAGCCCATTCATTAAGAGATCTATCACCAGCGAAGTCAATTGATTATGTCGAAACAAGAGAAGATGGGGTTAATGAACTTGTTCATTCCTTTCCGCTTGAAATATCAATTCCGAGAAATCGAGTGAAAGTAATTGAAGAACTATATGTATCCATCGAAGAATTTGATTACGAATTAAAGGAAAATGGTTGCTTACAATTACTAGCGGATATATCTATTACAGGTTTATGTGATGAAGAAAGAATTGAGGATGAAGAGGAAGAAACGGCGTATGCTGAGTTAGAAGTTGATTCGGCGCAAGAGGATGAAAATAGACCAACGCCGCACATAGAAGAACCAGTCTATAAGGAATCGGATGAATGGGAAGATTACGCATTTGAACCGTTCCAATTAGAGGAAAGAAAAGAACAGGAATTAGAAGAAGAGGAAATAGAAGAACATGAATTTGTGGAGCGTGAAGAGGAGAAAGAAACGACGCCACAATTTGAATTGTTCGGACGAAAAGATTTCAAGAAAGAAAAAGCGAAAAAGCAGGAAGAGCAAGAAGAAGCGTACTCACAGCGAGATGAAAATGCGCTTTATTTAACACAATTATTTACGAAAGAACCGGAAGAAGAATTTACGAAGTTAAGAATGTATTTCGTGCAAGAAGGGGATACAATTGAATCTGTTGCAGATCGTTATGAAACGTCTGTACAAAACTTATATCGTGTAAATCAATCGGAAGATATATATTTAACTACAGGGCAAATTATTTATATTCCCGTTTCAAGAACAAAAGCGAAATAAGGGAGTGAGTGTTTTCACTCACTTCTTTTCCTGGAGTCTACGTTTTGAATAGAAAGGGTTATTCGTATGGATATGGAATTACGAAATCGCTATGAACCCATTGTAAGGCAATATAGATTGGATACGCAGCATATGGAAGAGCACGGAAGCGTAACGAAAATTTATACGAATCAAGGTCCATATGCGCTCAAGAAAATAGAAGGTAGAAAGTTAGAGCGGAATAACTTTCTGCATCATATTCAATATTTGAAGGAGAAAGGCTTTTCAAATTATGTACCTATCTACCATGCGACGGATGGAAATTATATTTTAAGTGACGGGACGTATAATTATTATTTAATGCCTTGGTTAGAACGTGCGGAAGGAAGCGGCGAGGATAATGATCAATACCATAAAATGTTTCAGACTCTCGGAACGTTGCATCAAAAAACAGTAAAAGAAGAAACGTATACAGAAGAGGATCTAGAAAAACATTATACAAATATATCCAATCGCTGGGAGAATGATGGCGAGATGCTAGAAGAGTTTCTTGTAGAATCTGAAGCGAAGTGGTATATGTCACCATTTGAACTGCAATATTGTACGTACTATCATCATGTAATGAGAGCGCGTGAGTTTGCGACGAAGCAATTAAATGAGTGGAACGATGCGATGAAAGAAAAAGAGACAACACGCATTACGTTTGTACATGGTAACGTATCACTTAATCATTTTTTATTCGACTATGAGCGGAATGGCTATTTTATTAGTTTAGAAAAATCAAAGTTTGCAACACCTGTGCAAGATATTGTAGGGTTTTATTCTCGGTCGTTAAACACATATCCAATTGCGCGAAGTGATCGGTTTGAATGGTATCAAATGTACCAAAAAAATTTCCCTTTTACGAAAGAAGAGCAACTACTCATGTTTGCGTATATGACGTATCCATCGCAATTTATTCGGCAAATCCAGTCTTATAAGAAAAGAAGAGAGAGTCGTAATGAGGAAAATGAACTTCTCGGAGTGAAGAGCTTGCAACAATCGCATTGGCTCGTTAGTAATATAGAATATTTCCTTTCGCAATTACAAGCTGCCCAGCGAGGGAACGGATAAAGTGAAGCTTTAATCAGTGGGGGGTGTTCATCCCCCGCCGATTATTAGTTGAACCAATCGGGCATTTACGGGCAGTTGATCTCCCACCTAACTTCTTTGCTTCAGCTGAATTTTGAGGTGGAGGTCTTACTGCCCGCAAATAGCGGGGTAAAGAAGATAAGTAGAGGGTGCTACTTATCTTCTTTTTTTGGTCCGAAAAGCTGTAGTATTAAATTTATCTTGACGAATAAGGTTTCGTTTTTTACACTATTGTATATAATAATTAACAATCATATAAATGCCTTGAAGGGGAAGAGTATAACAAGAAACGTCTTCAGAGAGGAGAATCATTAGCTGGGAGATTCTCTAGATAGTTATGTTAGAAGGTAGCCCTGGAGCATCTTTTCTGAACGGAATAGTTCTCATTAGGAAAAGACGGATTTGTCCGTTATCAAATTAAGAGTATAAGCAAATTCTTGGATTTGTTTGTAAATAAAGGTGGTACCGCGATGTCCCTCGTCCTTTTTGGATGAGGGGCATTTTTTATTTTAAGGAGGGAAAATAATGTCAAACACGGAAAAGAATTTACCAACTAAATATGATCATATGTCCGTTGAAGAAGGCCTTTATCAGTGGTGGCTAGAAGGCAAATATTTTGAAGCAACAGGAGATGAGAAGAAACAACCGTATACAATTGTAATTCCACCTCCAAACGTAACTGGTAAGTTACACTTAGGTCATGCTTGGGATACAACTCTTCAAGATATTTTAACTCGTACGAAGCGTATGCAAGGTTACGATGTATTATGGCTTCCAGGAATGGATCATGCGGGAATCGCAACACAAGCGAAAGTAGAAGGGAAACTTCGTGAAGAAGGTATTTCACGTTACGATCTTGGCCGTGAGAAATTCCTTGAAAAAGCTTGGGAATGGAAAGAAGAATACGCTTCTCATATTCGTCAACAATGGGGGAAAGTTGGTTTAGGACTAGACTACTCTCGTGAACGCTTCACATTAGACAAAGGTTTATCTGATGCGGTTAATAAAGTATTCGTTCAATTATACGAAAAAGGCTTAATTTACCGTGGTGAATATATTATTAACTGGGATCCAGCAACACGCACAGCTCTTTCTGATATCGAAGTAATTCATAAAGAAGTTCAAGGTGCATTCTACCATATGAACTATCCGTTAACAGATGGCTCTGGACACATTCGTCTTGCAACAACTCGTCCAGAAACGATGCTTGGTGATACAGCAGTAGCGGTTCATCCAGAAGACGATCGTTACAAACATTTAATCGGAAAAACAGTTACACTTCCAATCGTAGGCCGTGAGATTCCGATTATTGCTGATGAATACGTAGAAAAAGATTTCGGAACAGGCGTTGTAAAAATTACACCAGCTCATGACCCGAATGACTTTGAAGTAGGTAACCGTCATGACTTACCACGTATTTTAGTAATGAACGAAGATGGATCGATGAATGAAAAAGCTGGTAAGTATAACGGCATGGATCGTTTTGAGTGTCGTAAAGCGTTAGTGAAAGATTTACAAGAAGCAGGCGTATTAGTAGAAATTGAGCCTCATATGCATTCTGTAGGTCATAGTGAGCGTAGTGGTGCAGTTGTTGAGCCGTACTTATCAACACAATGGTTCGTAAAAATGGCTCCACTTGCTGAAAAAGCAGTAGCGCTTCAACAAAAAGAAGAAGAGAAAGTAACGTTCGTACCAGAGCGTTTCGAAAACACATACTTACGCTGGATGGAAAACATTCATGACTGGTGTATTTCTCGTCAGTTATGGTGGGGACACCGCATTCCAGCTTGGTATCATAAAGAAACTGGTGAAGTATACGTAGGTACAGAAGCGCCAGCAGATATTGAAAACTGGAACCAAGATAACGACGTACTTGATACATGGTTCAGTTCAGCGTTATGGCCATTCTCAACACTTGGTTGGCCAAATGAAGATTCAGCAGACTTCAAACGTTACTATTCAACAGATGCACTAGTAACTGGTTATGACATCATCTTCTTCTGGGTATCTCGTATGATTTTCCAAGGTTTAGAGTTTACAGGCGAGCGTCCATTTAAAGATGTATTAATTCACGGTTTAGTTCGTGATGAGCAAGGACGTAAAATGAGTAAATCTCTTGGTAACGGTATTGATCCAATGGACGTTATCGAGAAGTATGGTGCAGATGCAATGCGTTTCTTCTTATCAACAGGAAGTGCACCAGGTCAAGATTTACGTTTCAGCATGGAAAAAGTAGAATCTACTTGGAACTTCATTAATAAAATTTGGAATGCATCACGTTTCGTATTAATGAACATGGATGATATGAAGTATGAAGAAATCGATTTAACTGGTGAAAAATCAGTTGCGGATAAGTGGATTTTAACTCGCTTAAATGAAACAATCGAAAGCGTAACACGTAACATGGATAAATATGAGTTTGGTGAAGCTGGTCGTTCATTATACAACTTCATTTGGGACGATTTCTGTGACTGGTACATTGAAATGGCGAAACTTCCTCTATACGGTGAAGATGAAGCAGCTAAGAAAACAACTCGTTCTATTTTAGCTTACGTATTAGACCAAACAATGCGTCTATTACACCCATTCATGCCATTCGTAACAGAGAAGATTTGGCAACATTTACCGCATGAAGGCGAATCTATTACAGTAGCAGCGTGGCCGACAGTTCGCGAAGATTTACAAGATACAGAAGCTGCAGCAGAAATGCACCTTCTAGTTGATATCATTCGCTCTGTTCGTAACATCCGTGCAGAAGTTAATACGCCAATGAGCAAAAAAGTTCAAATGCAAATTAAAGCAAAAGATGAGGCTGTACTTGCTCAACTTACGAAAAACAGCTCTTACATTGAGCGTTTCTGTAACCCAAGCGAATTAACAATTCAAACGGATTTACAAGCGCCAGAAAAAGCGATGACTGCAATCGTAACAGGTGCAGAGTTATTCTTACCGTTAGCTGATCTTATCAATCTTGATGAAGAGAGAGCGCGTCTTGAGAAAGAACTTGAGAAGTTCGATAAAGAGGTAGAACGTGTACAGAAGAAACTTTCAAACCAAGGTTTCGTAGCGAAAGCTCCTGCAGCAGTTATTGAAGGAGAGCGTGCGAAAGAGCAAGATTACCTAGAAAAACGCGAAGCAGTTCGCCAACGTCTAGCAGATCTTGAGAAATAAAAATGTTTTTAGAGACTCACTATATTGGTGAGTCTCTTTTCTTTGCGTATAATAGAATGATGAAGGTTGTCTTTTGAAAGGGGAAAGCATACGTGATACATACATACGAAGAAGCGATAGGTTGGATTCATAGTCGGTTGAAGTTTGGTATTAAACCAGGATTAGAAAGAATGAGATGGATGCTAGAAGAGCTCGGAAATCCAGAGCGTCATATAAAATGTGTCCATCTTGCTGGTACAAATGGAAAAGGTTCAACGTTAACATATATGCGCTACATGTTAGAAGACGCAAAATATAAGGTAGGGACATTTACCTCTCCTTATATTGAAACATTTAACGAACGTATTAGTGTGAACGGCACACCAATTGCAGATGAAGAGATTACTGAACTTGTAAAGATGGTAAAGCCAGTCGTTGAAAAACTAGATGAGACGGATTTAGGGGAAGCGACTGAGTTTGAAATTATTACCGTTATGGCAATTTGTTATTTCGGTAAAGTCAATTTCTGTGATGTTGTTTTATTTGAAACAGGGCTTGGAGGACGCTTTGATTCTACGAATGTGATTCATCCTGTTCTCACGATTATTACAAATATTGGCCACGATCATATGCACATTTTAGGCAATACACTAGGAGAAATTGCATATGAAAAGGCGGGGATTATTAAGTCTGGTGTCCCGGTTATTACTGGTGTGCAAGATGAGGAAGCGTTGCAAGTCATTCAAAAGGTTGCAAAGGAAAATCATGCAAACCTATACGAGATGGGCAACCATTTTACAGCGTTACATAAACAGTCAAGTGAAGATGGAGAACAGTTCAATTTCACTTGTCCTTTCGCCTCTTTTGAAGATGTGCGAATCTCAATGAAAGGTGCTCACCAAGTAGGAAACGCAGCACTTGCACTGATGGCAGTCATGTATGTAAAAACATACTTATCATTTTTAATTGAGGAAGAAGAAATAAGAACTGGATTACAGGAAGCGTATTGGATTGGGCGCTTTGAACAATTGCAAAGTAATCCAGATATTATTATAGATGGTGCTCATAATCCGGAAGGTATTGAAAGCCTTGTGAAAACGGTAGAATCACATTACAAAGATAAAAATGTAATAGTTTTATTTACTGCCCTTGGTGATAAGCAATTGCCTAATATGGTAGGGCAATTAGAAACCATCGCTGATGAAATTATTTTTACAACATTCGCCTTTGATCGTGCTATTTCTGCTGACAAGCTTGCATCATATTCAAAGAAAGAGTCAAAATTAGTTTTTGAAAATTGGAAAGAGGCAATTGATAAGAAGGTTGAAATGATTGGAGAAAATGATGTTTTTATCATAACAGGTTCTCTTTATTTCATTTCGGAAGTTCGAAAATATATTCGCGAGAAAAACTAGATAGTCTTTGCTATCTGGTTTTTTTGTTCTACAAATGAAGTCAAATGCATACATATAAGATAAATATATAGGGTTATTTGGCGAATTCCTCTGACAAATATCTCGTTTTTTTGTGAAATGAATATGATATGATGCGGACAACGATAAGAGGTGAGGTGTGAGTGTATGGACAAGCAATCACGAACGATCTCAGTGAAAGTGAATGGAACAGAAGCGAAGTATGAGGAGAAGAAGAAAGATGAATTTGAATGGATGGTAGTAGAAAGTGAAAGACCGAAAAACGTTGTTCCGTTTCAAAAAGCGAAATTAGTATCTACGGAAAAAAAACGAAAGAAGTGGAACAATACGTTAATTGCAATCGTTGCAACTGCGATTATTATTGGGACGGCGTTTGGGATGGGGATGCTACAGTTACTTAAAGGGCAAGGTGCAACAGGGGGAAGCGAAGTAACAGCTTCGAAGCAGATGCGAAATGAAGAATCAAAGGTCGGGGGAACGGCAGAACAAAAACCAGCACCAAAAGAGGAGAAACAAAAAGCGCAGACAGGAACGGCATTAGATCCAATGAAATTATTTTTTGTTCAAGGAGGAATTTATTCTTCCGAGGAAAAGGGACAGGCTGCTCTTGAAGAGTGGAAAGGTAATGGAGGCGTAGCAGCTTTAAAACCGAGCGGTGATAAGTATGCGTTAGTTGTTGGTATTGCTAGCGATGAACAAGGCATAAATCAATTAATGACGCAGTATAAAAATGAGAATGTCTCCGTATTGAAAAAGAGCTGGGATATAACAGATAAAGCGTTACTAAAAGACGATAAAGAAGTTGGGGCGTTTTTAACACAAGTACAGCCATTATATACTCATTTAGCAAAATATGCTTCTAGCGTACAAGCCAGTGGAAAAAGTAATGCAAAAGATATAGATGCGATTGAAAAAGAGTGGAAAGCGATTGAAAAAGAAGGGAAAAGTATGAAGCAGGAAGAAGCAAAGAAATTGTATATGTATACGTCAGTTGCTGTGCAAACAGTGAAGGGCGGAAAAAGTGATAAGGAATCCTTGGTGAAATTAAATCAAGTTATTATTGATGGTATACTCGCGTACGAAAAAATTGTTTCACAAAAGGTAAAATAATAGGATAATGAAATGACGAAGGAAGAAGTATAGGTACTTCTTTCTTTTCTTTTGAATCTAGAGCAAAGTGCTTTCTCTATGGCAGGAATATAATCGTATTTTAGTAAAGAAGTATTATTTTGTTTAGAGAAAATAATATTTCTTTCATTTGTGGACAAACTATTTCTTTGATACGATTGTTGTAAATTATTCTGCTTCATGTGAGAAAGGGAGGAGAAAATATGAGAAAAATTATTTTAGCTTCAGGATCACCTCGCAGGAAGGAATTACTTGAATTAGCAGGTGTGCCATTTGAAATTGTAGTAAGTGAAGTAGAAGAAACGATAGGTGCGTATTCATCACCTGCGGATATTGTGATGTCCCTTGCTCTGCAAAAAGCATCCGCGGTAGCAGAAAATAATAGTGATTACATTGTGTTAGGTGCAGACACAATTGTTACATATGAGTCACGTATTCTTGGAAAGCCATCTAATGAGGCTGAGGCGAAAGAAATGTTGCAATTATTATCAGGGAAAACACATGAAGTATATACGGGTGTTGCAATTATAGCAAAAGACAAAACAGTCACTTTTTATGAGCGTACAGAAGTTGCGTTTTGGGAATTAACAGAAGCAGAGATTGACGCATACGTTGCATCGAAGGAACCTCTTGATAAAGCAGGAAGCTATGGGATTCAAGGAAAAGGGTCTATTTTCGTTCAACATATTCAAGGGGATTACTATAGTGTAGTCGGCCTACCAATTGCACGTCTCGTTCGGGAGTTAAAACAATTTGATACTGATATAGCCCATGCGTAAAAGTGCATGGGATTTTCTTTGAGAGAACAAATAAAGGGGTGGAGAGATGAACGGTATTCGTGATGTTGTAAGGGAAGAACAGCCACGGGAGCGTTTATTGTTGGAAGGGGCTGGGAGTTTATCAAACCGAGAGCTTCTTGCAGTGTTACTCAGAACAGGTTCTAAAGAAGAAACAGTTTTAAAGTTATCAGATAAAATTTTGTATCACTTTGATGGTTTACGTATGTTGAAAGACGCAACGTTAGAAGAGTTAGTTAGTATACATGGTGTTGGGATTGCGAAGGCATCACAGCTCATGGCTGCTTTTGAACTAGGTAGAAGAATGGTCCGTTTAGAATATCAAAATAGATATAGCATACGAAGTCCGGAAGATTGTGCAAGATATATGATGGAAGAAATGCGTTTCCTTCAGCAGGAGCATTTTGTATGTTTATATTTGAACACAAAAAATCAAGTTATACATAGGCAAACAATTTTCATTGGAAGCTTAAACACATCAATCGTACATCCAAGGGAAGTTTTTAAAGAAGCGTTTCGCCGTGCAGCAGCCTCTATCATATGTCTTCATAACCATCCCTCAGGAGACCCCACGCCGAGCCGTGAAGATATTGAAGTAACAAAACGGTTAGTAGAATGCGGCCGAATTATCGGAATTGAAGTGCTTGATCATATTATAATAGGCGACCATAAATTCGTGAGTTTAAAGGAAAAAGGTCATATTTAAGACTATGCTTTTTACTTATTTTGTTTTATAATGTGATTTATGAGTTTTTTGTAGAAATTTATCTACAAAAAGGATAAAGATATAAAAAACGTACTGTTTTTATAATATAAAGTAAGAAAAAATGAGTCCGTGAAAACAAGAAAGGAAGATAAATAATATGTTTGGATTTGGTGGCTTTACTCGCGATCTTGGAATAGATTTAGGAACTGCGAACACGCTTGTATATGTAAAAGGAAAAGGTGTAGTTTTACGTGAACCTTCAGTAGTAGCGTTACAAACTGATACGAAACAAATCGTTGCTGTAGGTAGCGATGCAAAACAAATGATTGGTCGTACACCAGGAAACGTTGTGGCACTTCGCCCGATGAAAGACGGTGTAATTGCTGATTACGAAACAACAGCAACAATGATGAAATACTACATTCAACAAGCTCAAAAATCAAATGGATTCTTCTCACGTAAGCCTTACGTAATGGTATGTGTACCGTCTGGTATTACAGCTGTAGAAAGACGTGCAGTAATCGATGCGACTCGTCAAGCGGGTGCTCGTGATGCTTATCCAATCGAAGAACCATTTGCAGCGGCAATTGGTGCGAACTTACCTGTTTGGGAACCAACTGGTAGCATGGTTGTTGATATCGGTGGCGGTACAACAGAAGTTGCAATCATTTCTTTAGGTGGTATTGTAACAAGTCAATCAGTTCGTGTTGCTGGTGATGATATGGACGATTCAATCATTCAGTACATTAAGAAAAGCTACAACTTAATGATTGGTGAAAGAACAGCTGAAGCATTAAAATTAGAAATCGGTTCTGCAGGCGAGCCAGAAGGTATTGAGCCTATGGAAATTCGCGGTCGTGATTTAGTAAGTGGTTTACCAAAAACAGTACTAATTCAGCCAGAAGAAATTGCAGACGCATTAAAAGATACAGTAGATGCAATTGTAGAATCTGTTAAAAATACGTTAGAGAAAACTCCACCTGAATTAGCGGCAGACATTATGGACCGTGGTATCGTATTAACAGGTGGCGGAGCATTACTACGTAACTTAGATAAAGTTATTAGCGAAGAAACAAATATGCCAGTTCTTGTTGCAGAAGACCCATTAGATTGCGTAGCAATTGGAACGGGTAAAGCATTAGACAATATCGATCTTTTCAAAACTGCTGCTCGATAATATTGCAAAATAAAAATCAATGAAATTAAGAGGGTGTGAACGTGCCACAGTTTTTCTTAAACAAAAGATTAATTGTTTTGTTAGTTAGTATTATTCTTCTCGTGGCATTGATTGGAATCTCATTGAAAGAACGGAACAGTTTAACATGGCCAGAGCAGTTTGTTAAAGACACTGTCGGTGTTGTAGAACGTGTATTCCAAAAGCCAGCGAAATACGTAGCTGGATTCTTCGAAAATGTAGAGGATGTAAAGCGCACGTATGAAGAGAATAAAGAATTAAAAGCAAAATTAGATAATTATGCAGATCTATCAGGGAAAGTAAAACAATTAGAAGATGATAACAAGAAGTTACAAGAGTTAACGGGTAAAAAAGAGTTGAATAGCCAATATACTGAAATTCCAGCTACTGTTGTTTCTCGTAATCCAGATAAATGGTACGATTTAATCGGAATCGATAAAGGAGCACAGCAAGGAATTAAAAAAGATATGGCTGTAGTAACTTCACAAGGTTTAGTTGGGCGAGTGAAAAGTGTATCTCAGTTTACATCATCAGTAGAGTTGCTAAGCTCTATGAGCCGAACAAATCGTGTTTCTGCTATCGTACAAGGTGATGAGAAAATCTTTGGATTGATTGAAGGTTATGATAAAGAAAAGCACTTACTTCTTTTCACAAAGATTGGCTCTGATGCTAAGGTAGCGAAAGATCAACTAGTTGTAACATCTGGACTTGGTGATATTTTCCCGAAAGGTCTTGTAATTGGAACAATCGTTGATGTTCAGCCGGATCCATACGGCTTAACAAAAACAGCTTATGTAAAACCGGCCGCTGATTTGAATGACGTAGAGCATATTATGGTTGCTAAACGTGCAACGCCTTCAGCGCCATTAGAATAGGAGGGGGAGAAGAGATGATGAAGATTTTAAAAAGAGCAGCTCTTCCTCTTTTGCTCCTTTTTGTTTTTTTATTTGAAAATATGTTTGCTACTATTGTGCCAACAGAGGTTTTTTGGAAAAACAGTATAGCAGCACCTCATTTCTTTATAATTGTGTTATGTTTTATTACTGTGTACTATAGTCCGGTCCAAGGGATTTATTACGGACTTTTATTTGGTTTCTTATTTGATACCGTATACACAGAACTTGTCGGTATATATATTTTTGCGTATCCGATTTTAGCTTATTTAGTTTATAGTGTGATGAAAGTACTACAATTAAATTTATTTATTGTTGCTTCTATTGTACTAGCTAGCATTGTAGCACTAGAGTATTATGTGTATGGATTTTTAACTTTGTTAGGACGTACTCATATGTCAGCGTATGTCTTTTTCACAGATCGTCTCCTGTCTACTTTATTGCTAAATGCAATTTTCTTATTGATAGTTTGTTTCCCACTGAGACGATATTTAGTGCGTCTTTCAAAAGCGATGGAAGAAAAAGAAAAAAGGATTTTCTAATTTTATGTCGAATTGAATCGGTGGGGTGAACTTTAGTGGAAGAAAAAAAGCAACAAAATGTAACAATAAAAGGGACAAAAGACGGAATAACGCTTCATTTAGATGATTGTTGTTCATTCTCTGAATTACTGGAGGAATTGGATGAAAAGCTTTCTACACATTACTATGATGGTGATGGGCGCTCTTTAATTGAAGTGCATGTGAAAGTGGGAAATCGTTATTTAACAGAAGTCCAACAAGAAGAGATTCGTACGTTAATTCGTAATAAAAAGAATCTCGTTGTGGATTCAATTGAAAGTGATGTTATCACGAAAGCAGAAGCAATAGCTTGGAAAGAAGAAACAGAAATTGTCCCTATTTCCAAAATTGTTCGCTCTGGACAAGTTTTACATGTAAAAGGAAATTTATTGTTAATTGGAGATGTTAATCCAGGCGGAACGGTTATCGCTGGGGGGAATATTTTTGTCGTAGGATCATTAAGAGGAATTGCGCATGCTGGGTATTATGGGGATTCGGATGCTGTAATCGCTGCATCTGTTATGAACCCGATGCAACTTCGAATTAGTGATGTGGCAATGCGGGCTCCGGAAGAGAAAGAAGACGGAGCGGAGGCGGCAGAATGTGCGTATATTAATGAGAACAATCACATTGTTGTCGATCGACTGCAACTTCTCACTCATCTTAGACCTAATTTAACAAAGTTAGAAAGGGGAATTGTATAGCTGTGGGAGAGGCAATAGTAATTACATCTGGAAAAGGCGGAGTAGGTAAAACTACAACGTCTGCGAACATTGGTACAGCCCTAGCGTTATCTGGAAAGAAAGTGTGCTTAATTGACACAGATATCGGTCTTCGAAACTTAGACGTAGTAATGGGGCTGGAAAATCGTATTGTATTTGATCTTGTTGATGTCGTTGAAGGGCGTTGCCGTTTACCTCAGGCTCTTATTAAAGATAAACGTTTTGATGATCTTTATTTATTACCTGCAGCACAAACGAGTGATAAATCAGCGGTAACACCTGAACAAATGGATGAATTAATACAAGTATTACGTCAAGATTATGATTACATATTAATTGATTGTCCTGCGGGGATTGAGCAGGGATTTAAAAACGCGGTAGCTGGTGCGGATAAAGCAATCGTTGTTACGACGCCAGAAGTATCCTCAATGCGCGATGCAGATCGTATTATCGGGCTTTTAGAAAAAGAGGATATTGAACCACCGAAACTTGTTATTAACCGTGTGCGTAGTCATATGCTTCATGAACAGGATATGTTAGATGTTGATGAAATCGTACGTACATTGTCAATCGAGCTTCTTGGTGTTGTAGAAGATGATGATGAAGTTATTCGTGCTACAAATACAGGTGAACCTGTAGCGTTGCAACCGAGCGGAAAAGCAGCGTTAGCTTATCGTAATATTGCAAGACGTTTGTTGGGTGAGAATGTCCCATTACAAGCATTTGAACAAGAAAAGGTATCGGTATTTACAAAGATGAAAAACTTCTTTGGAATCCGTTAAAAGCACTTCGCATATTTGCGGAGTGCTTTCTTTTTTCTTCACACGAATATCTTCCTTTCCTAGCTCATACATATGTACAAACTGTATACAACTGTTTCTATTAAATTAGCTTAACGAAAGAAAGGAGACAGTATGAAGAATAGACGTGTAGAAGAAATTAAAAAACGGATTGCGAAGAGGAAGGCAGAGCAAGAAAGGATGGAGGAAGAGCAGTATTTTGCTGGAGGTAATTTTGATAGTGAAACAGTATTTATTGAAGATGGAGAAAAGGAAATTCATCCTTTGTTTCGAAAAGAAGTATTTTTCTTTAAAGTTTTATTATCAGCAATATTAGTTCTTTCTGTCGCTATTTTATATAAGAATGCCCCCCCTTCTTTCGGCGGTGCTAAAGCTGTTACAGAAAAAGTGATGAAGGAAGAATTTCAGTTTGCTACTGTAGCGAAATGGTACGAAAAGCAGTTTGGAAAACCTCTCGTATTCTATTCGCCTAATGAGAAAAAAGAAGGAACCATTCAGCAAAAAGATTATGCAATTCCTGCTTCAGGAAAGGTGATGCAAGGGTTTCAAAAAAATGGCCAAGGTGTATTTGTTCAAACAGCTACAAATGCAACTGTTGAGTCAGTGAATGAAGGATTAGTTGTTTTTGCAGGCAAGAAAGAGGAACTTGGTAATACAGTTCAAATTCAGCATGCGGATGGAACGGAGTCATGGTATGCAAATTTAAATGATATGTCAGTGAAATTATATGATTACGTTTCAAAGAAACAAAAAATTGGAACAGTGAACAATGATGCAAATAATAAAAATGGTAAGTTTTATTTCGCGATAAAAAAGAATGAAAAATTTATCGATCCGATTCAGGTGATTTCATTTGATTAAATATAGAGATATTTTAACGAAGATTTCAGTGCATCCGTTGTTTTGGGTTGTTATTGTCATTGGTATTTTCACGGCACGTTTTAAAGAGTTACTACTGTTATTTTGTATCGTTCTCATCCATGAACTCGGGCATGCTTTTGCAGCGGCACACTATAATTGGCGTATTAAAAAGATTCAACTTTTACCGTTTGGTGGTGTAGCTGAGCTTGAGGAACATGGGAATAAGTCATTGAAAGAGGAGCTTGTTGTCGTAATTGCAGGACCTATTCAACATATTTGGATGATGGCGGTAGGCTATATGTTGTTTGAAGTTGGTTGGCTTGATGCGGATTTATATTATTTCTTTATGTGGAATAATATAATTATTTTAGCGTTTAATTTACTCCCTATTTGGCCGCTTGATGGTGGGAAAGTATTGTTTAACGTATTATCATATCGTTTTCCTTATTTACAAGCACATGAAAAGATGATGAAATTATCATGTGTTTTTTTTAGTGTCATACTAGGGTGGCAGTTACTTTGGAATAGTAACAATATTATGATGTGGGTACTACTCATATTTTTAGCGGTATCGTTATATCAAGAATGGAAACAAAGACGATATGCCTTTATGCGTTTTTTATTAGAACGTTATTATGGGAACAAAAGGGGAATTGAAAAGATTGCACCTATTGAGGTGAAAACGGAAGATCGTTTATATACGATCTTCACAAAATTTCGTAGAGGGTATAAGCACTCTATTATCGTTCATGGAAAATATAAAGAACATTACACATTGGATGAAAATGAATTGCTCTATGCGTATTTTACTGAAAAACGAACAACATCATCTGTTGAAGAATTAATCGGTTAGTGTTGACGTTAGCACTAACCTTTTATTATTGTAAAAGCAAAGAAGATTATAAAGTGAGGAAATAATTTTGAAAACGTTATATATGAACTATGCTGGATCGGAAAAACGCGTTGCAATTGAAGAGAAGAAAAAAATTGTTGAGTTTTTATGGAAACGAAATGAAGAACAAGAGATTGTTGGGCATATTTATGTTGGACGTATCGTAAGAACAATAGCTGGAATGAACGCAGCTTTTGTAAACATCGGTTTAGAAAAACATGCGTATCTTTCATACGATGATGTACCATCTTCTTATCGTATACATGAAGGACAAGCGGTGCTCGTACAAGTTGTGAAAGAGGCAATTGATACGAAAGGGCCAAAATTGACAGCGAACATAGAATTTACCGGGAAATATGTCGTTTATATGCCATATGATGAAATGCGCGCGGTTTCTCGGAAAATAAAAAACAATAAAAGAAGGCAACAACTACTCCAAATTGAAGTGGAAGGGACGGGAGGTTACATTTTCCGTTCTGCTTCTGAAAAAGGAGAAATTGAAGAAATACAAGCTGAAATGCAAAGATTACAGCAGTTATATGAAGAGTTAAAAAGAAAAGAGGACCAGGGAAAGGCACCGTTATTACTTCATCGCCCGGCCACTTTTTTAGATCGGGTATTTCAAGAGAATCCAATTGAAACGATTGAAAAAGTAATTGTAGATACAAGAAGTATAGTAAAAGAGTTAGAAGAAAAAGTCGGAAAAGAAAAAGTGTCTTTTTATAATGAAAAGTCTTCAATGTTTAACCATTTTGGAATAGAGCGTGAAATTGAGAAAGCACTTCAAAAAATTGTGTGGCTTCCAAATGGTGCTTATTTAATTGTGGAGCAAATGGAGACGATGACTGTAATTGATGTGAATACGGGTAAGTTTACTGGAAAGCAGAATTTACAAGATACAGTCCTTCGTACAAATGAAGTGGCAGCTGAAGAGGTTGCACGTCAATTAAGACTGCGTGATATCGGTGGTATGATATTAATTGATTTTATTAATATGAAAAGAAGAGAAGATAAAGAAAAAATAAGAGAATGTCTCATCGCTGCTATGCAACATGATCGTACATATACAAGAGTGCTTGGGTTTACAGAGTTAGGGATTTTAGAGATGACACGCAAACGTAAAAAACATTCTTTACGTGACGTATTACTAGAAGAGTGTGTACCGTGCAAAGCGACGGGGTATGTGATGTCATATGAAACAATTGCGTATGAGCTAGAGAGAGAGCTAATTACATATGGAAGTATAGAAGATGAGGCGGTATTAATTGCTGCACCTAAAGAACTGCAAAAACAATTTTTACAAAAAGAATTACAAAAAAATATTCCATTTGAAATTTATTTCAAAGATGATATGATCGAAAAGTATGCAATTATCCGTTTCGGAAGTAAAAAAGAAATTATAGAACGGAAAAAATAGTTAGCAGAACATTTATTGACAACCGTCTATGATTCATGATAACATCTTTATGTTATAGTTTATAGCACCTAAACGGCTATATGCTACAACCGCACAAGACAGGTTCCCTAAAGGCATTTATGTCTACCTCGTTTTTGGCGAGTCTTAGTAATTAAGAGGAGGTGCAAGTATGTACGCAATTATCGAAACAGGTGGAAAACAAATTAAAGTTGAAGCTGGTCAAGCAATCTACATTGAAAAATTAGATGTTGAAGCTGGTGAAACTGTTACTTTTGACAAAGTTCTTTTCGTTGGTGGCGAAAACGTTAAAGTTGGTAGCCCAGTTGTAGAAGGTGCAACAGTTACTGCGAAAGTTGAAAAACAAGGTCGCGCTAAGAAAATCATCGTTTTCAAATACAAAGCGAAAAAGAACAATCGTAAGAAACAAGGTCATCGTCAACCTTACACTAAGCTAGTTGTTGAAGCTATCAACGCTTAATCCAGGTTAACATGATTAAAATTACGATAAGTCGCACGAAATTAGGAAGTATCCAATCATTTAAAATGACTGGACATGCCGATTATGCGCCACATGGACAAGACCTTGTCTGTGCTGGAACTACAGCGGTTGTGTTTGGTTCTATAAATGCAGTGGAAGAACTTTGTAATGTGCAGGCAACTATTGAACTCGGAAGTGATGGTGGATTCTTAACGTATGAATTGCCTAATGATTTAGACGTTCATGCAGCAGAAAAAGCACAAACGCTTTTAGAAGGATTGGTTGTTTCGCTTAAGACGATCGAACTTGATTACGGAAAGTATATCCGTTTAATAGAAAAAGTGCAGGAGGTGTAACGTATGTTAAGATTAGATCTTCAGTTTTTCGCATCTAAGAAAGGTGTAGGTAGTACAAAGAACGGTCGTGACTCTCAGTCAAAACGTCTTGGTGCTAAACGCGCAGATGGTCAAACGGTTTCAGGTGGTTCAATTCTTTACCGTCAACGCGGTACAAAAATTTATCCAGGTGTTAACGTTGGTCGTGGTGGCGATGACACTTTATACGCGAAAGTTGACGGCGTAGTACGCTTTGAGCGTCTTGGCCGTGACCGCAAACAAGTGAGCGTATATCCTGTTGCTCAAGAAGCATAAGAACTCACGGAAAACTCTAACCTGAGTGCAGGTTAGAGTTTTTCTATATTAAGGGGTATCTAAATGAATGAAAAATGGACAATTATAGATGCATTGCGCCATTCAAGACATGATTGGCTCAATCGTATGCAGATGGTGAAAGGAAACCTTTCCCTTGGAAAAGTGGAAGAAATTCATAGTCTCATCGATCGTTTTGTCCAAGAAGCGAGACAAGAATCCAATCTGATGGGGCTATCTATGCCTTTATTTTCAGAGTGGATTTTAACATATAATTGGAAACAGCAGCCGTGCTTATTGGAGTACGAAGTATTAGGGAAATTACATAACTTATCTCACTTAGATGAGACTGTATGTACATGGACGAATCAATTTTTCTCAATGCTTCAGCATAGTTTAGACGTATATGTTGAAAATTATGTTTGTATCACAATTGAATGTGACGCGGAGAATGCTCGTTTCTTTTTTGATTTTCGTGGTAAGCTAACGAGTGTAGAAGAACTACAGAATTGGCTTGCGAACCAAAACAATAAATGGTATTCCATTTCTTATACAGTAAGAGACGAAGAAGTCTCAGTTATATTACAACCAATTGAAAAAAGTGTGGTGAAATAATGTTTGTAGATCAGGTCAAGATATATGTAAAAGGCGGCGACGGTGGTAACGGAATGGTTGCGTATCGTCGTGAGAAGTATGTTCCTAAAGGTGGCCCAGCAGGTGGCGACGGTGGTAAAGGTGCAGATGTTGTTTTTGTTGTTGAGGAAGGGTTACGTACATTAATGGACTTCCGCTACCAACGTCATTTCAAAGCTGATCGCGGTCAGCATGGAATGAGTAAAGGTCAGCACGGACGTAAATCTGAAGATTTAATCGTAAAAGTTCCACCAGGAACAGTAGTAAAAGATGAAAAAACAGGTCAAATTCTTGCCGATTTAGTAACGCATGAACAAACAGCTGTAATCGCAAGAGGTGGCCGTGGTGGCCGTGGTAACTCACGTTTCGCAACAGCTACGAACCCAGCGCCAGAAATCGCTGAGAACGGGGAACCAGGTCAAGAGCGTGATGTCATTCTAGAACTTAAAGTACTAGCAGACGTTGGACTTGTTGGATTCCCAAGTGTAGGTAAATCTACATTATTATCTGTTGTATCATCAGCACGTCCGAAAATTGCAGAGTATCACTTTACAACAATCGTTCCGAATCTTGGTGTTGTTGAAACTGGTGATAACCGTAGCTTCGTTATGGCTGACCTTCCTGGACTAATTGAAGGCGCACATGCTGGCGTTGGACTTGGACACCAATTCTTACGCCATATCGAGCGTACACGTGTAATCGTGCATGTTATTGATATGTCTGGTTTAGAAGGCCGTGATCCATATGAAGATTACGTAACGATTAATAATGAATTAAAAGAATACAATATGCGTTTAACAGAGCGTCCACAAGTTGTTGTAGCAAACAAAATGGATATGCCAGATGCAGAAGAAAACTTACAAGGCTTTAAAGAGAAAGTGGGAGACGAAGTAAAAATCTTCCCAATCTCAGCTGTAACGAAACAAGGTGTTCGTGATTTACTGTTTGAAGTAGCGAACTTATTAGAAACAACACCAGAATTCCCGATGTACGATGTTGTTGATGAGTCTGAAGCAAGTGTAATGTACAAATTTGATGCTGAAGCTCTTAAATTTGAAATTACACGTGAAAGTGATGGCACGTTTGTTATCTCTGGTTACGATATTGAGAAGACATTCAAAATGACAGACTTCTCACGTGATGAATCTATACGTCGTTTCGCTCGTCAAATGCGCGGAATGGGTATTGATGAAGCGCTTCGTGCACGTGGTGCAAAAGACGGAGATATTGTAAAAATTCTTGAATATGAATTTGAATTTATCGATTAAGACTGCCGAAATATGGCAGTCTTTTTTTATATTGTAAAAGTCTGATTCGTACAGGAAAAAATCCCCACTAATTAAATTTTCAATTTATAATAGAAAAGGAGTGGTTTTATAAGAATTTTTTATGGGGAGAAAACGAACATGTATAAAATATTAATTGTAGAAGACGATGAAAAAATCGCAGGAATATTAGAAGAGCATTTAGAAAGGTATGGCTATCAATCATTTAGAGCAAGTGATTTACGACATATAAAGGATGAGTTTGTAAAAGTAAATCCACATCTCGTGTTACTTGATATTAATTTACCATATTTTGATGGATTTTATTGGTGTCGTCAAATTCGTACTGTATCGAATGCACCAATTATTTTTGTTTCTGCAAGAACAGGGGAAATGGATCAAGTAATGGCGATTGAGAATGGCGGAGATGATTACATTACGAAGCCATTCCATTTAGATATTGTAATGGCTAAGGTGAAAAGTGCACTTCGACGTGGGTATGGTGAGTATGCTTCTGCAGCAGAAAGTGATTGTTTAGGTGTAAATGGATTGTTGTTATTCCCATCGCAGCACGTTGTTGAGTGGCAAGGGCAACAAACAGAACTGACAAAAAATGAATTTTACTTATTAGAGTGTTTAATGAAACAAGCAAATCAATATGTAACGCGCGAAGAATTGTTAGAAGCCCTCTGGGATGAGGTAGCTTTTGTTGATGATAATACATTAACCGTAAATGTAAAACGTGTAAGGAAGAAACTAGAGGAGTTAGGCATTAAAAATGCAATTGTAACGAAACGTGGATATGGTTATGCGCTTCTTACAGAGTGGGGCGAAGGGCATGAAGGTTAAAAATTACCTCATGGATCGTTTTTCTTTAATTCTTTCTTATATTGTTAGCCTTTGTTTATTTGGGCTCGTTTTGCAGTTGCAAAGTCTTTTAGAAAAGCGATCTATTGATTGGAGTACATGGTTATACGGACTTTTATTAGGGACAGTTGTTTTTACTGTATATCTCATTTACGATTACCGAAAACGGAGTGTGTTTTTAAAGAGGATCGAAAAGTATGTTATTGGCGGAAATACATTACATGATTCCTTACTTATTGATACTTCTTATACGGCAGAGCAAGAGATGGTCGTTGAATCGTTTACGTTATTAAGACAGCAATATATGAATGAAGTTCATAAACAACATGCAAAAGAACAACAGCAAATGATATTTATGAATCAATGGATTCATCAAATGAAAACACCAGTATCTGTTATTGAATTACTATTACAGAAGTTTGGTAAAGAGCATCGTGAAGCGAGAGTAACAGTTGAAAGTATTCGTGAAGAAAATAACCGTATATTAAATGGTTTAGATTTAGCGTTACATATGGCAAGGTTAGAGCAGTTTGCGAAAGACTATAAAGTAGAAGTAGTAAATGTGATAGATATTATTAGGGGTATTATTAATGAAAATAGAAAGTCTTTCATTCAATCGTCTGTATTTCCGAAAGTGATGTTTGAAGAAGATACTTGTATGGTTGCCTCTGATAGAAAATGGCTAAGTATTGCTATAGGGCAAATTGTTGTAAATGCGATTAAGTATACAAAAATTTCGGAAGCAGAGAAAAAGGAAATTCAATTTCAAATTGAAGAGAAAGATCAAAAGGTATTATTACATATTAAGGACAATGGAATCGGTATTCCAGAGCAAGATGTAAAGCGTATATTTGATCCATTCTTTACGGGGATAAATGGCCGTAAAACGAGAGAAGCGACTGGAATGGGTTTATATATTACGAAGGAAATTTGCGATAATTTACATCACGGTATTTATGTACAATCGGCTGAAGGGGAAGGGACAACGTTCACGTTCCAATTTGCAAAAGATGAAGAATATCATACATTAATGAGAAAAATGACAAAACTGTAAGATAACAAAACGTTTTGTAAGGGAAATCACTCGTTTCTTTTTCTTATTTTTCTTATAGTAAATGTAAGAAGAAAACACATAGGGGGATTAGAAATGAGTGTTCTTGAAGTAAAGGGATTAACGAAGGTGTATCAATCGAAAGGTTCAGTAGCGACGACTGCTTTGAACGATATAAATTTTAAAATAGAAAAAGGCGAATTTGTAGGAATTATGGGTCCTTCAGGAAGCGGGAAAACAACGCTTTTAAATTTATTAGCAACAATTGATAAGCAAACTTCAGGTCATGTGCTTGTAAATGGGGAAGAAATTAATCAAATGCGTGCTGCAAAATTAGCGGAGTTTCGCCGTACACATTTAGGATTTATTTTCCAAGATTTTAACTTACTTGATACGTTATCCATTAAAGAAAATATCATTTTACCACTTGTAATGGCGAAGAAATCTGTAAATGAAATCGATGCGAAAGTGCTTGAGATTGCGAAGTTTTTAAATATCGAAGGCATTTTAAATAAAAAAGTATATGAAGTATCAGGCGGACAGCAACAACGTGCAGCAGCTGCGAGAGCGATCATTCATGAACCGACGTTAATTTTAGCGGATGAGCCAACTGGAAACTTAGATTCAAAGTCGGCAAAATCATTAATGAGTGCGTTGCAAGACTTACATGAACAAAAGAAAGTGACAATTGCAATGGTAACGCATGATCCAGTAGCGGCGAGTTATTGCGAACGTATCCTTTTTATTCGTGATGGAGAGATTTTCTCAGAAATTCATAAAGGAAGAACGAAGCAAGCCTTTTTCCAAGAAATTCTGGACGTACTTGCGATGCTAGGAGGAGAATATCATGAACTTTCGCCAGCTCGCGCTTAATAATGTAAAAGGAAATTGGCGTAATTATAAAGCGTTTCTGATAAGTAGTTGTTTATCGATAGTTGTATTTTTCATGTATGCTTCCTTCATTTATCATCCAGATGTTGTAGGCGGTAATATTAGTATGAGGAAGATGATTTCAAAAGGGTTAGAATCGATGAATTATATTGTAGTCATCTTCTCAGCACTCTTTATTTTATATGCAAATTCAACATTTTTGCGAGCAAGGAAAAAAGAGTTTGGTCTATTAACATTAATAGGCGGAACAAAATCTCAACTTGGCCGAATGATTATATTAGAGCAACTTATGTTAGGCAGTATTGCAATTGTAGTGGGTATTGGGCTTGGCATGCTTTGTTCAAAATTATTCTTCCAAGCATTAAGCGTAATATTGAAAATAGATAAAACACTACCACTCGTATGGAATAGTAAAGCAGTTTTGATTACAGCAGGTGTATACTTTATTCTATTTTTAATCTTATCATTGTTTAGCGTTTGGACAGTAGGACGCTTGAAAATTATTGATTTATTAAGAGGAGCAAGAAAACAAAAAGTAGAACCTTTTGCATTTACATGGTTATGTGTAGTTGGTATAGGATGTATTATTGTTGCATATGTACTTAGCTTCCAAGTAACATTTATGAATTTTATCATTCTGTTTTTACCGATTGTAGGGCTGACGATAGGCGGAACTTATTTGCTGTTTACACAAGGTAGTACAGTCGTATTAAAGGCGTTACAAAAACGAAAAAAATCTTTTTATACATATCCAAATATGTTCGTACTTAGCAATCTTATTTATAAAATGAAAGATAATGCTCGTTTTCTATTTGTAATTTCTATCATTACGGCGGTTGTATCTTCAGCAGTTGGTACGCTGTACGTATTTTTTGAGGATATGAGTTATAAGGCAGTAACTAGTACTCCGCATGCTATTTCGTATGAGGAAAAGGGAATAAATACGCATAATGTCATCAAAGAAGGAAAAACAAAAGAATTAATAAAAAAACACGGATTTGAAGAAGCGCGAGAAGTAACGTACGTAAAACTTCCTGGAACTCAAAAAATCACGATGTTTAACAGTGAACATGAGATGCCAATGGCGATTGTTTCAGAAAAAGAATATAACGCTGAAGTACGTAAACAAAAGAGAGAGCAAGTTAGAGAAGTTCATAATGCACCAGGTAGTGCAACGATGGTCATAATGGATATGGCGAACGATATGATGAAGATAGATCGTACGAAACCGTATGAAATTAAAATTAACGGACAAACGCAGTCTGTTCAATTAAATGAGCCAACTTCATTTTCTGTTTTTAATGATAGTGAATATCTCATTGTAAATGAGCAAGATTTTGAGAAATACGCAAAGCTCGTACCAGATGAAGAAAAGACGAAATATTACGGTTATTATATAGAAGACTGGAAAAGTACAGAAGACCTTGTGTTAGATTTAAAAAAGGAAGTTGCACCAGATAAGCAAGAGGAATTAAATAACTCGGTGTTCGCTTATAAAAATATAAGGGAATCAGGAGCAATTACAATGTTTATTGGTTTTTTTGTAGCTGTACTGTTCTTCTTCTTTGCTTGTAGTATGACGTACTTTAAATGGTTTAACGATAAAGAACAAGATCGTATTCAATTTAAATCGTTAAAGAGAATTGGTATGACGGATAAAGAAATTCGTAAAATTGCAATTCGACAAATGGGTGTTATCTTCTTTATCCCAATTTTAATCGGTGCCATTCATAGTGGATTTGCTCTTCATACGTTAGGGAAAATGCTTTATATTGATTTATGGAAATCAGGTGCGATTGTAATTGGAACGTACTTTGTAGCTTCTGCGATTTACTTTATGATTGCACAAAGAGGATATTTGAAACACATGCAAAGCTAGAGAAACCTCTAGCTTTTTGCCTATGTAGTAAGTTATAGGGGGACGATAGATGAACATTCGGCAACTAGCGCTGCAAAATATAAAAGGAAATTGGCGTAATTATAAAGTATTTTTCTTAAGTAGTTGTTTTGCAATATTTGCGTCTTTTGCATACATGTCTGTTATTGTACATCCGTATATGCAGGAGACGATGTGGTATCAAAACGTACGCTGGGGACTGATCATATGTAATGTTATTATCATTTCTTTTTTCGTCATATTTATTTTGTACTCTACTTCTATTTTCATAGAGGCACGTAAGAAAGAATTAGGATTATATATGTTAATGGGAGCAACGAAATCTAACGTAATTGGCGTAATTATGACCGAGCAAATATTGATCGGGATATTTGCTAATATTTTCGGTATTGGGCTTGGTATGATCTTTTTAAAGCTCTTCTTCATGGTATTTAGTATGTTACTTCAACTTCCGAAAGAACTCCCTGTCATTTTTGACGTGAGAGCAATTGGATTAACGCTTGTTACATATATGGTCGTATTTGTTGTCTTATCTTTTATAAGTGCTTTACGTATATGGAATATAAAAATCATTCGGTTATTGAAAGAATTTCGAACAGATAAAAAAGAGAAGAAAACATCAATGTGGCTTTGTATATTCGGCTTTATTTGTTTAGGAGTAGGATATACGTTAGCGTTACAAGCGGCGATGCCGACGACGATAGCGTTATACTTTTTTCCAGTGTCTATACTTGTCTTTTTCGGAACATACTTTTCTTTTACACACGGAGTTGCCCAAGTATTAGAAATGATAAAACGAAATAAAAAGATTATGTATACATATCCGTATTTATTTATAGTGAATCAATTGTCACATCGAATGAAGGAAAATGGTCGTTTTTTCTTTCTCATGTCAATGGCAACGACGTTTGTAGTTACGGCAACAGGTACGGTGTTCTTATATTTTTCTGGTATGCAAGATATGTGGCGGGGCGGAGGAGTGCACTCACTTTCTTACATAGAAAAAGGTATTTCTTCTCATGAAGTCTTTGCGGAAGGTACGGTTGAACATTTATTGCACCAATATGGATATGATGATTTTCAATATATGAGTTTTGTTGGAGTGTATGCATCTTTTCAGTCCAATAAGGGAGAAACAGAAGTAGCGCCGCTTATAAAGGAAAGTGAATACAATCAAGAGGCAAGAAAACAAAAACAGAAAACGTATCATCCTAAAAAAGGAACAGTTACGCTTGTTTATTATAGTAAATACAATCATCCGTATATATATGATCAAAAAGAGATTCAACTACAAGTAATGAATCAAACTTATTCATTCGTATTTAACGGTCAAAAGGAAGGGGTACAATTTAACTATCATCCTTTGCACATTAATGGTCTGTTCTTCGTCATGAATGATGAAGACTTTGACGGTATAGCAAATCAGATTCCTGATTCTGAAAAAATGATATATAGAGGCTATACATTACCAAATATCGAAAATACGAAAGAATTAAATGAAGATTTACGGAAACATATGAAACAAGATAATAATGCATTTCGAAGTAATATGGAACTCTATGTGAATATGAAAGCGTTCGGTGATATTACGCTATTTATAGGCTCATTCATTAGTATATTATTTTTCCTTACATCATGTAGTATCGTATATTTTAAATGGTTTCATAATATTTCAACGGATAGAAAGCAGTACGGGGCACTCTCTAAACTGGGAATGACGAAGGAAGAAGTATGGAAGATTTCTCGCTGGCAATTATGTATGCTATTTTTTGCGCCAATTATAGTAGGGAGTATGCATAGTGCAGTTGCGTTATATACGTTTCATAATACAATCTTTATGGATGGTTCATTAAGAAAAGTAGGCTTGTTTATTCTATTTTATATGGCTGCATGCATCATTTATTTCTTTTTTGCTCAAAGAGAATATAGAAAACATTTAGACTAGCGAATGCTAGTCTTTTTTAAATATTCGAAATTTACATAGAAGAATATAAAAAAGTATGGTATAACAGTAAGAAAACGAAAAAGAGGGGAAAAGACGATGATTCGAGTAGGATATTTAGGACCAGAAGCAACATTTACAAATATGGCGGTGAGTCGTTTTTTTCCGGAAGCAGAGCATGTACCGTATCGAACGATTCCAGACTGCATTGATGCAGCTGCAAATGGAAATGTAGATTATGCAGTGGTACCATTAGAAAACGCCATAGAAGGTTCAGTGAATATAACAGTTGATTATCTTGTGCATGAGCAACCACTTTCTATTGTAGGAGAAATTACAGTGCCAATTCAGCAACATTTACTTGTACATCCGCAGTATGCAGAAGTGTGGGAAGAAGTATATGCAGTGCACTCGCATCCACACGCTATTGCACAATGTCATAAGTTTTTAAATGAAGAATTAAAAGGGGTAACCGTCCGAGATATGACGTCAACAAGTGCCGCTGCGCAATATGTGAAAGAACATCCTGAAGAAAAAATTGCCGCCATTGCAAATGAAGCAGCTGCAGAAAAATACGGATTAACGATCGTAAGACGTAGCATTCATACGCATAAAAACAATCATACACGTTTCCTCGTTCTGCATAAGAAAAAGAAAGCTGTACTCCCAAATAACGGAGAAAACCGTGGAGAGAAGACGACGCTTATGATAACGTTACCTGCTGATTATGCAGGGGCACTATATCAAGTGTTATCAGCTTTCGCATGGAGAAAATTAAACTTATCAAAAATCGAATCACGCCCGATGAAAACGGGTCTTGGAAATTACTTTTTCTTAATCGATGTTGATAAAGCGTACGATGATGTATTGTTGCCAGGTGTAACGATGGAACTCGAAGCACTCGGCTTTTCTGTTACTGTGCTGGGGAGTTATTCTTCTTATTGGTTGTAAAGGGGAGTATTAGTAGTTAATTCGATATAATTTCAGTCGCTAGTAGACCGTCTGATAGATAAATAAAATCCCACCTATAATGGTGGGATTTTTTATTTTAACTTCGCAAGACGATCCTCTAACTGATCACGCCAAATATCGGCTAGCTCTTTTACAGCAAGAATCTTTTCAATGCCATCTTTATCTTTTCTATTATGAAAATAAATTTCGTTAGAGAATAAAACAGATACATTGTTTGATGGACGATCTAGTAATGTAATTTTAGAATCTTTACGTACAGTACCTTCCTGAAGAACGCGGCATAGGTAGCCAGTAAATCCAGTTGCTACAATGCGCGGCAGTATGCCAGGAATACCGAGACGTTTTGAAATAGTGCTGCAAGGTACTCTTGCTTGTGTCACTTGAATGATTGCTTCGCCTAGTTGGTATGTATCTCCGATGCAAACATCACGCTCTAACATATTTGTTACAGTAATGTTTTCACCGAATGTGGAAGCTGGAAGCGTAGTTTGAAATTCTTCTTCCCATAGTGCGTAATGCTCGTGTGAGTACACACAAACGGCGCGATCAGGTCCCCCATGGTGTTTTAAATCTGCTACATCATCACCAATGAAGCCATCTTTTGAGAGGAAAGCTTCTTCTGTAAGCTCTTTACATATACCAGTAATCATTTCTTTATCTTCGTTATATTTCATTTGTTTCGGTTTGCCAATGCTAAAGTGAACGAGTTCAATTCCCATAGTTGATCTCCTTTACGATTGATTACAATATTATATCACTTACAAAATAAAAGCACAGAGAATTATAAAAACTCTGTGCTTTACATTAATAAACGAGAAACCCTGCTTTATCTAGTGCCTCACAAGCAGCATCTAACTTTTCTTTTGAATCTGCTTCAATTGTATGTAAGTGAATACCATCTGTTAATTGCGATAAATAGGAAGCATTTGTGTTTTCGATTTTTTGTAAATATTGCTCTACATCAAAGCGATTACTTACCATAATAGATGCTGTTAAGTCACCGTATACAGGATGCTCAACTTTTACATCTTTAATCGTAACACCGTGGTCAACAAGCATTGTAAGTTCTTGACGTACTTCTGCTGGTTTATGTTGGCATACAATTACGCGTTCGAAAGCTTGTTGCTTTTCTTGTGGCTTTAAATATAAATAGCCTTGAGCAGTCGCGATAATCGGTTCGTTTCTTGCTTTAAGCAAGGAAATATCTTGCACAATAACCTGTCTACTTACGTTCGTCTTTTTAGATAGTTCATTCCCCGATAACGGTTCATTTGCAGCAAGAAGCCACTGAAGGATAAGTTGTCGTCTTTCTTCACCTAAAATCTTTTTTTGGTCATTTTGTTTCATTATGATTTAACACCTCTATAAAATTGATTTCCAATTGTGTGTAGTGCATGAATAGTAGTATCAATTTGATCTTTCGTTGTTTGTTGTCCGAAAGAGAAGCGAACATATTGTTTTGCCTCTTCATACGTTTTTCCAATTGCAAGCATTGTTTTCGAAGGTTCTTGTTTACCGACTTGGCAAGCACTTCCCGTAGAAATGGCAATACCGCGGCGATTACATTCTAGCATTGTATACTGACCTTCTATTCCTTTTATTGTAACCCCAATAATATGTGGTAAACAAGAAGTAGAATGACCTTCTACTTCAATTTCTAGCGGGATTGTGTGTAATCGCTCTAAAAAGTAGGATCGTAACGCCTTAAAACGTAAGTTTTCGTCCTGTTGATTTTTTAATATATTCTCAGCAGCCGTTAAAAAAGATGCGATGCCAGGAACGTTTACTGTGCCTGGGCGAAAACCTTTTTCGTGAGAGGTTCCTGGGAATATTTGTGTCCAGCGAACTTGCGGGTTTATATAGCAAGCGCCAACACCTTTTGGTCCGTATATTTTATGTGCTGAAACAGAAAGACTATCAATCCCCATCTCAAAAACATGGATAGGAAGTTTACCAAATGTTTGCACACAATCTGAATGGAATAAAACGTTATATTTTTTTAAGAGTTTCCCAATCTCTGCGATATTTTGAACGGTTCCAATTTCAGAGTTTCCGTGCTGTATGCTTGCTAGAACAGTATCTTCTGTAATAGCCGCTTCTAAATCTACTAAACGAATGAGTCCACTTTTATCAACAGGAATTTCAGTAATCGTATAGCCTTGTGATTTTAGAGATTGAAAATAACTTCGAATGGATGCATGTTCCATAGGTGTTGTAATAATATGCTTCTTATTTCGGGCATTTAGAAGGGATTGAATCGCAAGGTAGTTGGATTCCGAGCCACCGCTTGTGAAGAATACCCCTTGTTCTTTTCCGCCAATCATTTCAGCAAATGTTTTTCTGCAAACTTGTAATAAAGAAGAGGCTGTTCCTCCAATATCATGTAAACTTTGTTCATTTCCAAAGTATTGCGATGCTGCTTTCATATATGTTTGTAACGCTTCTTCACTCATAGGTGTAGTAGCTGCATAGTCAAGATATATCATCATGTAAGGTCCTCTCTCTAGTAAGAGTTACATTTCTTTTATTTTTTTAATGGTAGTGAAAATAAGAATTATAAAAAAACTCTTGTCATTATTTTAAAACTATGTAAATATAGGTGTCAAGACAGTTGAAAAGTGTAAAGTAGGAGGCAACAATTATGCCAAGTGCAGATGTCTTAATTATTGGAAGTGGTGTTGCGGCACTTCGTGTTGCGAAAGAGATTTGTCACGAAAAGAATGTGATTATTATCACAAAGGAAACGAATCGTAATAATAATACACATTTAGCGCAAGGTGGAATTGCCGCAGCGGTTGCTACATATGACAATCCAAATGAACATTTGGAAGATACGTTAGTAGCAGGATGTCATTATAACAATGAAGATGTGGTCCGTTATTTAGTTGAGGAAGGGCCGAAAGAAATAAATAATCTCATTGAAAATGGAATGAAATTCGATGGAGATGAAACAGGTCCCCATCTTGGAAAAGAAGGTGCACATCGAAAGCGTCGCATTTTACATGCAGGTGGCGATGCAACAGGAAAGAATTTATTAGAGCATTTCATTCAAGAAGTAGCGCCGCACGTTACGGTAGTGGAACAGGAAATGGTGCTCGATTTTATTATAGAAAATGATAAATGTGGTGGAGTTTTAACAAGAAATAGTGAAGGGAAGCTGAAGCGTTACGTTGCAGATTATACGGTGTTAGCTTCAGGGGGGATTGGCGGTCTATATGCCTTTACTTCTAATGACAAGACAATTACGGGTGATGGACTTGCGATGGTATACCGCGCAGGTGGGGAGCTCGTAGATTTAGAGTTTGTACAATTTCATCCGACGATGTTATATGCGAGCGAGCGATGCAGTGGCCTCGTTTCTGAAGCTGTTCGAGGTGAAGGAGCTGTCCTTATAAATGGAAAAGGACAGCGTTTTATGATGGATATACACCCTGATTATGATCTCGCACCGCGTGATGTAGTGGCAAGAGCGATTCATGAACAGCTGTTGGCGGGTGAAAAAGTGTATTTGAATATTGAGCCTATCCAAAATTTCGAAGAACGTTTTCCGACTGTATCATCATTGTGTAAAAAGAATGGTGTTGATATAAATGAAAAACGCATTCCAGTCGTACCAGGTGCTCATTTTCATATGGGCGGTGTGAAAACGAACTGTGATGGAGAGACGTCCATTCCAAATTTATATGCAGTCGGTGAAGTAGCTTGTAATGGTGTTCATGGAGCAAATAGGTTAGCAAGTAATTCATTATTAGAAGGTCTTGTGTTTGGAAAAAGAATAGGACAACATATTTTAACTAAAGCGACAAAAGACAGATTGAACAACTTCGCTGAGAAGGAAAAGAAATTTATCGTTCTGAATCATTTGCCGACGAAAGAAGAAATACAAGAATGCATGATGAAATATGTTGGGATTGTACGAACAGAGCAAAGTTTATCTTATGCGAAGAGATGGCTTAGTAAGTACGGTGTTCGAAATATGATATTACAACATGATGCTCTTACAAATGAAGAGATAACGCTTATTAATATGTTAACGGTTTGTGAGCTTATAGTCGTATCAGCTTTGCAAAGAGAAGAAAGCATTGGTGGCCATTATCGAAGTGATTATCCAGATAGAAATAGCGTAAAAAAAGAGATCGTTCGAGTGAAAAGAAAACTACAACTTGTGTAATGAGGGGAAGAGGGGCTTTATGAATACGATAAAGGTTAAAGAAGCGTTAAATCGATTTTTTCTAGAAGATATAGGAGAAAGAGATGTAACATCTCAGCTTATTTTTCCAGACAATTTACTTTCAAAAGGAACGTTTCTTGCGAAGGATACAGGGGTCTTTGCGGGACGGTTAGTAATTGAAGAAGGGTTTAAATTAATTGATGAGAGAATTGAAGTGGAGCTTCATAAAAAAGATGGAGATCTTGTAGAAAAAGGCGAAATAATCGCAACTGTCCAAGGCCCAATCGCATCGTTATTAACGGCAGAGCGCGTTATATTAAACGTTATCCAGCGCATGAGTGGGATAGCGACAATGACACATAAAGCTGTTCTTGCTTTAGATAGCAGCCATACACGAATTTGTGATACGCGAAAAACGATGCCAGGGCTACGTATGTTTGATAAGTATGCAGTCGTATACGGAGGCGGATTTAATCACCGTTTCGGTTTATATGATGGTGTCATGATCAAAGACAATCATATTGCTTTTGCTGGTTCTATTACGAAAGCTGTTACATCGGTGAAAGAAAAATTAGGGCATATGGTGAAAGTGGAAGTGGAAACAGAAACAGAGGAGCAAGTGAGAGAGGCTGTAGCTGCTGGTGCGGATATTATTATGTTTGATAACCGTACGCCAGATGAGATTCGGGAGTTTTCAAAGATTGTACCGAGTGCCATCGTTACGGAAGCATCGGGAGGCATTACAATTAAAGATTTATCGAAATATGGAAAAACAGGGGTAGATTATATTTCACTTGGAGCGTTAACACATTCAGTGAAAGCACTTGATATTAGTTTCAATATTGAGGCGTAAGGAAAGTGGCTTAGAGGGGGAGAAAGAAATATGAGTATTTTAGAAAAAGTGCAACCGATTGAAACGATGTTACCGGAGCGTTATCACACGATGTCAACAGAAGTTATGGAAAAGCGGGTTCGTGAAATTAAAGAAAAAATGGGGAGAACATTATTTATTCCAGGACATCATTATCAAAAGGATGAAGTGGTACAGTTTTCTGATGCGGCAGGAGATTCACTTCAGCTTGCGCAAGTTGCAGCGAGCAATAAAGAAGCAAAATATATTGTGTTTTGTGGTGTACACTTTATGGCAGAAACAGCTGATATGTTAACGACAGCTGATCAAATCGTTATTTTGCCAGATATGCGCGCAGGTTGTTCGATGGCAGATATGGCAGATATCGAACAAACAGAAAGAGCGTGGAAAGAGCTCGCGAAATTATTTGGAGATACGATGATTCCATTAACATATGTCAACTCTACAGCTGCCATTAAAGCGTTTTGTGGTCGCAATGGAGGAGCGACAGTAACTTCTTCTAATGCAAAACAAATGGTATCTTGGGCGTTTACACAAAAAGAACGGCTTGTCTTTTTACCGGATCAACATTTAGGGAGAAATACAGCGTACGATTTAGGCATCCCGTTAGATAAAATGGCAGTATGGGACCCGTATACAGATTCATTAGAGTACGATGGAGATATAGAAGAAATTCAAGTGATTCTATGGAAAGGTCATTGTTCGGTTCATCAAAACTTTACAGTGAAAAATATTGAAAATGTACGGAAGAATCATCCGGATATGAATATTATTGTACATCCGGAATGTTGCTACGAAGTTGTAGCAGCTTCGGATTACGCAGGGTCAACGAAATATATTATTGATATGATTGAATCGGCTCCATCTGGAAGTAAATGGGCGATTGGTACAGAAATGAATTTAGTGAACCGAATTATTCAACAACATCCAGATAAAGAGATTGTTTCACTTAACCCCTTTATGTGTCCATGTTTAACGATGAACCGAATTGATCTGCCGCACTTATTATGGGCGCTTGAAACGATAGAAAGAGGAGAAGAAATTAACGTTATTAGCGTAGATAAACAAGTGACTGAAGAAGCGGTTCTTGCATTAAATCGTATGTTAGAGCGTGTATGAAGCAGCGGGATTCCCGTTGCTTTTTTTCATACACATAATCATAACGAGAACGAAATGGGCATACATTGTTGTGAAGAAATCATTGCGATTTTTTTATGCTTATTCCACTTCAAATGATATTGAAAATCGAAGAAGTGATGAAAGTGAAAAGAAGTTAACGTTATTTAGAAAGAGTTACTTCATGAGATTTGTTACTTATAGATAAGTTATACAGGAGGGGGAAAATTTGAAAATTCATATCGTGCAAAAAGGGGATACCCTTTGGAAAATTGCGAAAAAGTACGGAGTGGATTTTGATACGCTGAAACAAACAAATACACAACTTAGTAATCCTGATCTAATCATGCCAGGTATGAAAATTAAAGTACCATCAAACAGCGTTCACGTGAAACAACATGCTGGTGCTGGCTCAGCACCTCCAAAACAATACGTAAAAGAAGTGCAGCAAAAAGAATTTGCAGCAACACCAACGCCGCTTGGAATAGAAGATGAGGAAGAAGTTACGTATCAATCAGCGCCAATTACACAGCAGCCTGCTATGCAGCAAACACAAAAAGAAGTGCAAGTAAAACCACAAAAAGAAGTACAGGTAAAGCCACAGAAGGAAATGCAAGTGAAGCCGCAAAAAGAAGTACAGGTAAAGCCACAAAAAGAAGTGCAAAAAGAAAAGCCAATTCAAATAGAAAAACCAGTTGAAAAACCGTCTGTTATTCAAAAACCGTCTGTTATTCAAAAACCACCTGTTATAGAAAAACAAAAACCAGCAGAGAAAGAAAACACGAAGTTTTCGGTAAATGTTTTACCACAGCCGCCGCAACCACCAATAAAAGCGAAAAAGGAATATAAAATTTCAGATGTAATTAAAAAAGGAAGCGAGTTAATTGCTCCTCAAATTACTAAAATGAAACCTAATAACATCATTTCTCCTCAAACGAAAAAAGATAATATCGTGTCACCGCAAGTAAAGAAAGAAAATGTAGGGAACATAGTGTCACCGCAAGTAAAGAAAGAAAATGTAGGGAACATAGTATCACCGCAAGTAAAGAAAGAAAATGTAGGAAACATAGTATCACCACAGGTAAAGAAAGAAAATATAGGAAATATAGTTTCACCAAATGTATCGAAAGAAAATGTAGTTATTCCACAAGTAATACCGCCAAATATTCAAGTGCCAAACATCATGCCAATGTTGGATAACAATCAACCGCCAAATATAATGCCAATCATG
>NZ_BTRL01000016.1:0-71592 GCF_054771475.1 Bacillus sp. MN7755 | reverse complement strand
GTAAATGTGTAAATGTATATTGATGATTTATCGATAGAGTAGTATAATTGCATTAAGAATTTTTTACACATGTGAACTCGTGTAAATGTGGACATGTGTAAAAAGACGAAAAGTTTTTTTGGAGGGATACATATGAAATTAAAAAGACCGTTAACTATTACTGTAGCAAACAGTAAAGGTGGCGTTGGTAAATCTACTATTGTAAGACACTTATCTTATCATTTGGCTTTAAAAGGATATAAAGTTCTAACAGTTGATATGGACCCGCAGGCCAATACAACAAAAACAATGATCTTAACAAGAAAAAGAATTAATGATGAATACTTCGCTTTCGACAAAACATTAATGAGAGCTGTACAAGATGGTAGTTTAGAAGGAATGCAGTTAAAAATACTAGAGAATTTAGATTTACTGCCATCACATAGTGACTTCGAAAACTTTGAAACGTTACTAACTTCAAGATTTGGTCATACTGAGCCTTCTGATCCTAACTATCATCAAGTAGAAGCAAGTAAGATTAATTACTTTAGACACCTATTAGAACCTTTAAAACAAAATTATGACTTTGTTATCATTGACAGTCCACCTACAGCATCTTATTATACAAAAAGCTCTGCAATGGCAAGTGACTATGTACTCGTAGCATTCCAAACACAAAGTGATAGTTTAGATGGTGCTAATGATTATATCAGTCGATTCCTAAGAAAATTAGTAGAAGAATTTAATGCTCCACTTGATGTAATTGGTATTTTACCAAATCAATTACATAGTGCCGGTAAAATCGATGCTACAGTACTACAAGATGCAAAAGACATTTTTGGAGAAAATAATTTATTTAGAAATTTAATACCTTACGCTAAAAGAATCCAAAGCATTCCACGTATCGGTTTAAATAAAGATCAATATTGGGACAAGAAGTTATTTAATGAAGTTTTCGAACCATTTGCAGATGAATTTTTAGAACGAATTGAAAAAATGGAGGAATTGAGCAATGAGTAATAATATGGGTTTTTTTAACAAAAAGGAGGGCAGAGAGAACTCTGGTGCTAAAAATACAGGAGGGAAAATTGATGTTGGCTATAAAGCTGATATCACTCCCTCTACACCATATGATCCTAGCTTACCTGGAAAAGCAACACTAGTGAATGGTGATAAACGTGGTACTATTCGAATGCCTTTGGAAACTAAACACGAATTTGATGCTTTACTTGAGATTTCAGAATACCAATATGCTTATGAACTACTAGGTGAAATGCATAACTTATATATGGAAAAATTATCACCTGAACAACTAAGATTATTCCATGCCCAACATGAAAATATTAAACGTAAAGCTGCTCTTAAAGAAGCTAAGAAACAACAAAAGAAATAAAAATAAAATGTGTAAATGTGTAAATGTGTAAATGTGGTCTTTTACACATTTACACATTTTATACCTACATAAAACATATATAGTGCTACCCCCTTTATATCAATGTAGTAGAGCTAGAGGATATATTTTTTTGTAATAAATCCTGTGTACTTGTGTACATATACACAAGTACACAGGATCAATAACCATGCGAAGCCTCAGTATTATAGGTTTAGTGCTTTTAAATGCAATTTCTCTACATACAATTGGAACATTAGCTCTCGTGGTTGAGCTTTTAATAGCAATCTTAATTGGCACTTGCTTCTTATGTTATATAGTTCTTAGTATCCTGGCACTATTCGCCGCTATCGTTGGCGTTATCATGGTTATTTGCTTAATTCTTATGCCTTTCTAATCTAATGTATCTAACCCCTGGCGGATCTATATGAATCTTAATAAAGAAAAAAAGACCATTCATAGATATCAAAAATTATTATGTGAAGCTTATTCAATTGGAGGAGGTGAGGAAATTGAGTTTATTCGTAACGGTCATATATATATGTACTTCACCACCACTTCACTACATAACAAGACACGTTTTTACCGGATACTTATCAGCTTAAAGGAAAGCAGTTGCTATATTCCATAACTATATAGTGCTATAGCTATGGAATGTGTATGTTTTTTTATCTTCACTCACATCATATGATTTTACTACTGCTGGTATTGGCTTATTTCCTTCCTCCAACGTATACAAACCCTCAAACACGTTTTTCATTACGTTCATAAATTCACCATCAGTTGACTTTGCTGTATTTTCTTTATTTTCACTACTAGACTCTGTTAGTAAAAAGCTAGCTCCTAACACCGCACCCACAATAGTTGTTACTTTTTTTAACATGTTTCTTCTCTTCCTCTCTAAGTACGGTTCATAGCATTAGATTATCTAGTTGTATATCGCCTAGAAGAAGAAGGAATCTTTGCCCCCTAAGTAATAAACCTCGTAAATCTTTCGCCAGTTTAAAACGTAGCACCCAAAGATGTGCATGTCAATTGGATAAATTAAAAACCCTAATATATAAATATTAAATTATAATTATATTTACTATATATTGTTATTTAATGATATTTTTAGGCCCTCTTCTGAAAAACGGCTCTTTATTTTTGTTTTTAACGGTATTTACAACTCCATCCAATACAATCAGTTAAAAAACGTATATATGGGCTAATAGACCTCCTAAATAGAATTCACATTGGAATTTTTTCGAATTCTAGTTTTTATCATCTTTTTAAGATTATATTTCAATTAAATACTACTATGGTATGTGAAATTATACAAAATAAGTGCAAAAGTAGAAATCTCTACTTTTGCACTTATTCTTACTTTTTTATTTGTTGTTAAAATATATTCTCATTAAATAATACTCAATAAATTCTTTTACAAACTCTTCCTCTAACAGCGCTTGGATTTTGTACGAGGATCTATCATACTTAGTGAATTCTCTATTTTTATTTTTATCTTTAGTATATTCTCTTTCATGTCCCTTCATCCAAGCTTTAACATAACTTTCAGGTGTATCATGTTCTTTTGGATCAACACCATAAATTTTACCCTTTCCTCCTATAATACCGTTAAAATTAGGTTGTTTTTTATCCTTATTAAGAATATCAGATACCTTTTTAAGCGCTTCCTGCAAATTAGATTGATAGTATTGCTCTACTGTTTGTGCGTTGATTGCCATAAATGTAAGCCCCCTATTTTATCTATTAACTACTAAACACTTTATCTGTTAGCTATTATTAGCTTATCCAAATTTCATAGAAATATACATTACTATTTCCAAAACTTCCACCAGGATTTCCTTTTTGCTGCCGCTATTTCTTCCTGGGCTGATATAATAGTACGTTTTGCTTCTTGAATCTCCCTGACCATCTTCATAAGATTATCATCCCTTAGCTCCAACCTCTTTTCTATCCTTTCTTCACGTTCCTTCCGATCTTTCATATCTTCTATTATTAATTTATTTCTTTCTTTTATATCCTCTTCAATTAATTTGTTCTTTTGATTTATACGATCACCGATTCTCTTTTCCATCTCTAATAAGTTTGCTTGCTGCACCTTATTAATTTCTTCTATCATAGCGCTATATTGTTGTTGGAATTGATATTGCATTTGATAAGGAACTGGATCTATATCCTGGGATGCCTCTTTCTTATTAGCGATTCCAAACTGCTCTGCAATCATTTTCGCAGCTTTTTCTAAAGTCATACCATCTTGCTTACTCAACTCTACTAGCTGTTCAATAAGTACAACATCAAACTCTGTATATTCTCTTCTCCCTCTACTATTCTTTCTCACATTATATCCTTCACGTTCAAGAACATCCGAATACTTTCTAAGTGTGCTGCCACTTACCCCTAAACGACTATAGACCTCACTGCTGGTATATACTACCTCTACTTCTGACATAGCGCTACGCCACCTCCTATAAGGAGAATTCCATACCAAAGGGCTAATACCTTTTTGAATTCATCGACGAAGCTCGCACGGTCTTTGCTGTATTTTGTCAGAATGGAAAGTAATAGATTATATTATATGTTACCTCTATCAGTAATATATAAAAAGATTTATAAAAAGAACTCCTAATGCACACAAGAGTCCTTTTTATAAATTATTCTTTTTCATTTCTTCTCACGTACTTTTTATCTTTCATTGAATATACATTTCTCATATATTAAGAACTCAGTGAATTACACATCCGTCCCTAGCATTTTTTCAATACTTGCTAGTATTTCTTTTTTATCTACTATTAAAGGCAGCGAATACACAGCAGTAGTTTCTAAATTTTCTCTTCTATATCGTATTAATGATTGTATCTTCACCTTTGGAATCCCTTGTTTCTCCAGGTATCGATACACCGATACTTTATATCGAAACTTTAAATTTAGATCATCTATACCATCTAATAAGTCTTTGAGACTATATAATCCCATAGGTAATTCGCTAACCGGAAACTCTTCAACAACTTTATTCATTAAATCTGTTTTCGAGTATAGAAGACTTGTCTGCTGTAGCGCTATAGTTTCAAACATCTTTGTAGTAGTAGTTTTTTGTTCTTGTTTTTTAGCTAATCCCATCAATTTCTCCCTGGATGCGATGCTTAACTCGTCCAAATAATACCGTTGCCGATCAACAAGAAAAACTGACTCTTTCAACAAGAATTGTTGAAACTCACTTCGCGAAAATAATTTACGTTTCGTGAACAGCTCCACATATTTACTATCCTCACAATATGTAAATAAAGCCTTATTTGCTACAGAGTTAATATATACATGATAGATGCATGGCGCTATGTTCCTTTGTACATAGTCATAACTACAACTAAGATAATCAGCCATTTCTTCAATTGTTATATTAAAATCATCTTCTATCAATTCTAAGTATGAAGATGCTATCTCCTCCAACGAAAGCCCCTTACCAGGTATCTTAATTAAAAATTCACTATCCACTTATCTTCCACTCCCTTTAATAGTCATACACTACTTTAGAAAGAAGTTTGCTCATAACCCTCTATATTGCGGGCTTAGGTGGAGTTTCCCTGAAAGTAATCCCTTTTTTAGTGATTGTACAATGGTATACATTTTCATTAACGGATTGTTTCTTACTAGCAGCAAATTTTATTTCTTCTCCAAATTCTTTCATACACATACCTAATGAAATTTTAACATGTAATCTTTCTTCTAATCGGTTTCTTATTTCATCCATACACTCACCTAAAGGGACAAAATGTGGAGCTTTCAAGTCCTTTAATTTATAATTATTAACATTTCCAAATACATAAAGAAAAGGTTCATTTTTATCGTGATCAAAGCCCCCAATTAAATATGCAGCATTTACCTTAATTTCTTCTAATGGTTTCTTTTTAGAAAAGACCCTGCAAATGAAAGATTTCTTTTTGTGAAGTTCTTCCGCATATTCTTTTTTTCTGTTCATAAGCTCTTCTCGGAAAATAGACTGCGATTCTTCAACCAACTCTCCTAAACTTATAATAGAAGAAACTCATTCAAAATGGAAAAGTAGAGAAATCACTGCTGTTATATTTATGGAAATGTTAGAACTAAAGAAAAACACCTTTTATAAATTTATGAAGGAATATGAAGAAATAATCATATTGGAATGATTGTACATACGATTTTTTTACTATCTTACAAAAGTGTAATGTTTTTGAATTTCTTCTTTGTGAAGAAAGGCTTAAGATAACAATATAACAAAAATACATGAGGTGAAGGAATTGAAAAGATATATCGCACTTTTTAGTATTTTAGTCGTATTTGCAAGCCTATTAGCAGGTTGTAATCTTAATCGTATGGGTAAAGATAAATATTATGTTCAAATTACAAAGGATGGAATTGAAACAACTGATAAAGACTTTAAGTATACGTATAAGTTAACTGGATTTGATAAAGACGGTAAAGAAAAAGAATTAGAATTCGATGCCCCAAAAAAACTTCGTAAAGATGCCTTCCTACGTGTCTACTACTCTGATGAAAAAGGTGTATCATCTTGGGAAGAAGTGAAGAAGGACGAGCTTCCTGCGAAAGTGAAAGAAAAATTAACAGTTAAATAATGAAAATAAAAAAGGATTCGGCCTTATAGGTCAAATCCTTTTTTATTTTCAAAATCCTCTTCTGAAATGACTGTGAATCCATGTCTTTTAAATGAGAGCGCAAAGCGGAGAAAGCGGAGAGCTGTCTATCTGTTTGTTGGTTCAGCGATGTATGACATTTGCTATCAATTGTTCGGGAATGTCGCAAGCAATTTCCGGATGTATCTGTTGTATTACATGACACCTATTACAAGTCAATTATTACAGTTAAATACTTTAACGGCTCAATATGTTACTTGTAACATATTGAGCCGTTTCGTTTAAATTACAAAAACACTCGCTTTTGAATTACGAGAGACATTTTTAAATGTAAACTGCCAAAATGTCATCCACGTCTTCCTCCTAATAATGCTAATACATCAAGTATTTCTTGATAGAACTTTTCTCGATATAGTCCGCGGTGCAATTCATTATAAAGTTCACCATCTTTAATAAAAATCACGCGGTTGCAATAGCTAGCAGCAAATGGATCGTGTGTCACCATTAAAATGGTCGCTTTTTCTTCTTTATTCAATTTTGTAAATAACTCCATTACATCGATAGCTGCTTTGGAATCTAGATTTCCTGTAGGTTCATCAGCAAGTAATAGAGAAGGGTTATGAATAACAGCGCGAGCTACCGCAGTGCGTTGTGCTTGTCCACCAGAAACTTCAAAAATTCTTTTGTTTAAAATGTGATCAATTCCAAGTTTCTTGGAAATGTTATCAAGCTTTTCATCCATTTCTTTTAGAGGAACATTATCTAGTGTTAATGGCAACACGATATTTTCCCCAATTGTTAATGTATCTAGTAAGTTAAAGTTTTGAAAGACAAACCCTAGTTCTTGGCGACGGAAAACAGCTAACTTTTCACGGTGGAATGTGTGAGGTTGTTTTCCATTAATAAAAACCTCTCCAGCAGTAGGAGAATCGATTGTTGAAATTACATTTAAGAAAGTAGATTTACCACTCCCTGAAGGCCCCATAATTGCGACAAACTCACCTTTACCTACATGTAAATTAATATTTTTTAAAGCAGTATGAGGGACTTTCCCCTCATACACTTTTGAGACATTTTTTATGTGCAAGACTTCTTCCATAAAACTCACCCTTCTATTTTTTAAAGCTTAATATGCTGTGATAATTTTTGCATATATAGGGAACGGATTAACAAGAAAAAGATGATCTCAATCGTTCCAAAAATCATAAGGACAACTGTAACTTCAGTAAATAACGACAGATTTATGATTTCTTGTAACATTTTTGTAGCAAATATTGTATGAATGGAAGCCATAATATATGGAACAAAAAATAAGATGGCGAGCTGAATGGTAGCAGAGCGCTTCATTTCAGATTCCGTTAAACCAATTTTTGTAATGGTAATATATTTTTCTTGTTCATTTGTTAAATCCGTATACATTCGGAAGTAAAGAACGCTTCCAGCTCCGATGAAGAAAATGACGCCAAGGAACGTGCCAATTAAGAAGAATGAAGCGGCACTTAATTGAATTTGGTATAGCGTATTACTTGCTTGCTCAATCATATATAAAGGTTCTTCAGACGTGATACTTTTTCGATCTTTAACTAATTTATCAATAAATTCTGCAGCAATTACATGTGTTTTTTCCCAATCTTTTACTTGAAAGTTATACATCGTTAGATGTTTCATGCTATTCGATAAAGCATCTACTGTATCATCAGATAAAATCAGTAACTGTGCTGGTATTACACTAAAAGTTTCATAACCCTTTACATGTAATGTAAAGGAATTTTGAGAAATTGTGACGTTTTTTCGTTTAAATTCTTGTATTGGACTCAATATGTCTTTATAGCCATATCCAGGTAATATATAAGTTTCATTCTTTTGTACAAAAAATTGCTTACGATGTAAGGCAGTCGTCAGTTTGTTATAGTCACTTTCTTTTAACACATATGCGTCTTGGTCATAGGGAGTGACTTCATCTTTTTGTAATGAAACTGCATATAAGTCTGTTTTGAATTCTTTATACGAAAATTGTTCTTCACTAAGCCGTTTTTCTAACCAGTCCATATGCTGCGAAGCAAGTGGATTAGCATCGTAGGAAAGATAGGTGAACGGAAATGGTGTATTGTTTGCTACATCAAACTTCATAAACTTCCCAACTCCATATATAAATGTAATCATTGTAAATGCAAGAGTAGATAGCATTGCTACAATAAATAGCATATTAATATTTGTACGAACACGGCTTGCTAAATCGGAAATCCACAACATGTTAATTCGCTTCATATAAAATTTTCTTCGTTTTTTCAGGATGCGAATGAGCAGGAAACTAATTTGAGAAAAGAAAAGATAAGTTCCAATCGCAATGAGTGCCGGAATAATGAAAATACTAGAAACAACGTATATATTCCCTATTGTTGTACCCAGTGATACAAAGTATTTTGGGTTCCCAGCTAGTACATAACCTGATAATAAACAGATAGAACCGAACAGAGAAATGAGAATAGATGGCTTTCGTTCTTTTTGTTTTATATTCCCTTCTTTTAAAAGACGTACAGCTTTTCGCGTACGGATTAACATAGGAGTGAATGCAGATACAAAGATAAAGAGACCGAGAAAGATTGTTGTTGTTAAAATAATAGCCTTTGTTGGCCAATATAGATACAATCCTGGAGCATGCGTAATTTTTGCTGTTACTAATAAGAAAAGCTGCGAAAACACAAGTCCAAATTGAATTCCAAAAAAGATAGATAAAATTCCGATTAACATATTTTCCATGAAGACAAGCCGTTTTAATTGCTTTCTCGATATTCCTAAAACGGTTAAGACTCCAAATTGTTTTTTTCGAACCTTTAAGAAGGTACCGATGGAGTAAAGTAAGAAAAAGAATGAGAAGAACACGATAACTACTTCTGAAAATATTATTAACCCTGAAATCCTATCACTTGTACCAAGTTCTTGTAATTGAGGATGGAATACATACACCGCAAATGAAAAGAAAACGGCAATGGAAAAAGCACTGCTTAAAAAATAGGCGAAATAAGCTCTTGAATTTCTTGTGACGTTTTTATATGCGAACTGCCAAAATGTCATGCTGTATACCTCCAAATAGAAGCTAACGTTTGAGTGATGTTGCAAAAAATGTATGAGAGTGAGTTCTCATACATTTCCCTGAAATCGTGTATGCTCATTCTTGGGTCACCTTCTCTGACTCGTCTGCTTGATGATTTACAGCGTTATGAAAGATAATTTTGATACTTGTTCCTTTACCAACCTCGGAATCTAATTTTACAGAATGTCCTAAATAAGAGCAGATTTTACTTACAATATAAAGTCCCATACCAGTTGACTCTCCAAATGCACGACCATTTTTTCCAGTATAAAATGGTTCGAATACTCTTCGAATATCTTCCAGCGGGATACCAACACCTTCATCACGAACTTCTAAAATAATATCTTTTCCATTTTGATAAGCAGACAGGAAAACTTTCTTTCCGCGGCCCCCAGAATAACGAACAGCATTGGTCATTAATTGATAAATGATGAATTTCAGCCATTTTGCATCAGAAGCAACTTTCAGATCAGAATGGACTTCTAAAACGGGGAAAACCCCATTACGAATAAAGAGTTCTTTTAGACCATTAATATTTTTTGTTACGGCATCCTTCAATGAAATTGTTTCTACATGGAAGTCTTCGTGGAAGTTATTAAACCTTGCCATATATAACGCCATATCAAGTCCTTGGTTTAATCTTTCTAGCTCTTTCTTAAACTTAGGAATAAGATGTTCATCATCCATTTCTAGTACCATCAGTTGCATAACAGAAACAGGTGTTTTCATTTGATGTACCCAGTGATTCATAAATAATTGATGTTCTTGTTGTTTTACTTCATATCCTTGCAGTTCTTTTTGGAACAAGCGATATTGCGTACGAACAAGCTCATTTACGCCGTGCGGCATTGGTGCAGTTGCTCTCTCAATAAACGCATCTTCCATTTTTTCTGGTGGCTCACTTAATCTATGATACATTCTGCGATTGCGAACATAGCGATAGGCAAGGAAGCAAATAAACAAATATAAACTTAATACAATAAAGTAGAATTTGTTGTTTTGGAATCCATCTACTCCATCGTAGAGAATGAAAATGATACCGAAGTTTAGTGCATATAATAGGAAAAATGCAAAATGATCACGAAAAAATAATTTCATTTTTATTCACTCCAAGTTGCGTTAAAACGATACCCTACTCCGCGTAATGTTTCAATTGCATTTTCAATACCAAGTTCATGGAATTTCTTACGAAGGCGTGTAATGTTTACGTTAAGGGTATTTTCATCAACGAATCTTTCATCATCCCAAAGTGCAGCTAATAAATCCTCACGTTTTGCTGTACGTGGGTGTTTTGATAATAACATTTCAGCTAGGATTGCTTCTTTCTTTGTAAGAACGACCAGAGATTCACTTCCGAAGTGAATCTCTGATCGTTCTGGGTATAGTTTTAAACCTTCTACTTCTACAATACGCTCCGATATGTGTGGTGCATAAGCTCCATACATTCGGCGTAATTGACCTTTAAGCTTCGCCATAACAACATCGTAGTGGAATGGCTTTGTAATATAATCATCCGCACCACTTTCAATTGCCATAATTTGTTCCATCTCACCAGCGCGTGCAGAAATGAAAATAATCGGGCAATTAGATTCATGACGAATTTGACGACACCAGTAGAAACCATCGAACTTCGGCAAGTTTACATCTAGAAGCACTAAGTGAGGTTTCAAGCTATTAAAAGAATCCATAATATCATCAAAGTTATCAGTAACAACAGCTTTATAACCGTATTTTTGAATGTTAGACTGCAGTAAAGATGAGATATTTGGATCGTCTTCAACGATTAAAATTTTATACATAGTTATTCCTCCTAAAAAACAATTGTAGCTATACTATTAACCTGTTTATAATTTTTTCAAACTTTGCAACAGAACCGAGTTTATCTTCGTTATTTTTTTGAAGCGCTTCCCAACATCGCTTTAGACAATAAAGAGGAAATTGATAAAGTCTTGCCGTGGTCAACGGATTTACCGTCTAGATGCAGAGTGCCGAAAAAAGTGAAGTAAGCAAAAAAGTAACTCCAAAATCAACTTTTATTGTATATTTTGGAGTTACTTTATATTTACTTTTCTAATTCTTAATCTTCTTTCGGAAGAACAATACCTTTATACAATTGAACTGTAATGAAATAGTAAATCGCGTAAATGACTACGAAAATTAAGATTGGTAACCAAACACGGAAGTACGGATTGAGTAGGAAGAGCGAGAAAATCTTCATACCAACTAGTACGTGTGCAATCCCGACAATCGCTGGGAATAAGAATACTAAGAATAATTCTTTATAAATTGATTTTGTTAATAATTCACGGCGTACACCGATTTTACGAAGCATTTTATAACGCGTAATATCGCTTGATGCACCAGATAGAATTTTAAACATTAAACAGCTTGCCATCATTGCTAAGAAAGCAATCCCTAAGAAGAAGCCCATAAATACTGTTCCACTTGAAAAACCGTACATTTCAGTATACATCGCGTATTTACTTATTTCAGAACTATGCACATTTTTATATTTATTTAACTGCAACTCGTCAAGTTTTTTCCATTCTTTTGAGTATGTTAAGAAATCATCTGTTTTTCCAATGAATACAGTACCCTCTGTACCTTTTAAGCCATCATACATTTTTTGATCGACAATTTTAATTGTTCGATCAGGATGCACATAAGATGGCTCCAGCGTTCTGAAAGCATCCTTCCATTCTGCTGGAATTACATTGCCAGACTTTTCTTGGCTGAAACTTGAAATAGCACCTACTGGTAGTTCTCCAGAAACTCTTTTTTTCACCTTAGCAGGATCTTTTATTCCTGCTTTAAACTTTTCCATATCTTTTACGAAAGGACGATTTTTCTCTAAATCTTCTTTTACATAATAAACGTATTTATCATCTGTCTTATAGCGGTATTCGCTTTTCTCTTTAAATGTAATACCATTTAAGATTTTCTTTTCTTCTGCTGTTGGGTTATGAACCACTGAATCATATATTTCAAAACGATCAGTCATTTTGATAACATTATTTTTAAACGCCATACCAGCTGAAATTGCTCCCGCTCCAAGCGCAACTAACATCGCTACTGTTGCTAGTACTTTTGTTAAGCTGTTAATACGGAAGTTTAACTGCGCAAATGTAAAAGCATTCAGTCCTTTTTCAGTACGGTTTTTATTCCTTTTCAGCTTTTTAATAATAAGAGGTAGGAACGTTCCAAATGTCATGTAAGTTCCGGACGTTACAGTAAATAACGCAATAAAAATCCCAGCTTCCCTTAACTTATCCATATAAATCATAGAAGCATAGCCAATTGCTAATAAAATAATCCCCAATATTGCAAAGATAACAGTCTTCTCACCTTTTACAGAAACACGATCTGTGTTTGAATCTGCATGTACAAGTTGTAGAACTGTAATACGTGATAATTTGATACTATTCATAATTGCTGATAACACAAATAGTACAAAGAAGAAGATGCAAGTAACAGTCATTGATGGTAAATAAAATGCTTTATAGCCTTCACCAGCAAATTCTAATTGCTTCATTAATAACTGTCCGATACCCTCTGCAAATCCTACACCAACTATAATACCAATCGCAAGAGACACAGCACCTAATACGATTGTTTCAATAAACATAAGTAATGTAACTTTATGCTTTTTTGCTCCTAACATCATATACATACCAAACTCTTTTTGACGAAGAGATAGTAAGAAAGAGTTCGCATACAAAATATAGAAGAATGTTATAATAGCTAGTAAAAATGAACCTGCTTGGAATACAAATCCAATTTGGCCAATAGTAGAATTTTCCTTAAGGAAGGCTTCGTTTAACGCTAATGTTTGGAACATATAAAAAATTGAAATGGACATGACAAGACCAACAAGTAAGACGATATAGTCCTTCAGCTTACTTTTTAATCCTGACATAGAAAGCTTAAATAACATGCTTGAACCTCCTTTTTTATGCCTTTTGTGTACCTAAGTCTGCAAGTACATCTAAAATCTCTTTATAGAACGCTTCACGCGTACCAGTGCGATGAATTTCTTTATATAACTCTCCGTCTTGAATGAATAACATACGCTGACAGTAACTTGCACTATACGGATCGTGAGTAACCATCATAATTGATACACCTTGTTCTTCATTTAAGTTTGTCATCGCATCTAAAAGACTTGCTGCGTTTTTAGAATCAAGGGCTCCTGTCGGCTCGTCCCCTAAAATAATTGCTGGTTCATGCACAAGTGCGCGTGCTGCTGCTGAACGTTGTTTTTGTCCACCAGATACTTCAGATGGATACTTTTGAAGTATCGCTGAGATTCCTAACATATCCGCTACTTTCTCTACTTTCGGGCCAATGTTACGAGATGGAACACCTTGAAGCGAAAGTGGCAGTGCAATGTTTTCATGAATAGATAAGTTCTCTAGTAAATTAAAGTCTTGGAAAATGAATCCTAACTTTTGTGAACGGAAATCAGAAAGTTCACCTTGTTTCATTTTCGTAATATCCGTACCCGCAATTTCAACAACGCCGCCTGTCGCTTTATCTAACGTTGAAATTACATTTAACAATGTCGTTTTCCCTGAACCAGATGGTCCCATAATTCCAACGAACTCTCCCTCTTGAATCGAAAATGACACTCCTTTTAATGCATGTGATTGGTTCTCACCTTTTTTACCGTACACTTTTTGGACGTTTTTTACGTCTACAACTGGTTTGTTCATAGTTGTCCTCCTAGGCTTGTTTTTACTTTTCCTATTCTGCGCTTTTTCGACATAATCTGCTATCGATTAACATTACATCTACCTTACACCTTTGTAAGTTAAACGAAACAGCTCGATATGTCACAAGTAACATATCGAGCTGTTTGTTATTTTAAAGTATCTCAAAAGACGATATGAAAGACTTGTAACTTTTTCAACATTCGTACTTGGATCTATATTTGAAAATGGTATAGCTACACCTCTTACCGTTGCATTAACTGGTATCCTAACTTCCAATATCAATAATATTATTTCTATGACATTTCAAGCAGGTAATCGTATTTCATTAAAAGTAACTACAGGAAACTCTAATGCTACAACAGATACTGTAGTACAAGTTGATATTTTTTTATGTTCTACAGTATCTAAATAAGCGAGAAATTGTACGCTATATATAACATTAAAATAAACATCCGGTCCCTTAGCGTACAAGGAACCGGATGTTTTGTGTCTAAATTATGTCCAAACGTACAATTTTCTTTTTTTGATATGGTGACCCCATATAGGCAACTGGTGCATGACTAAACATTTCATTTTCTGTAAATCCAACTACTTTAAATGCCTTTTTGGATATAGGATCTACAATTTTATCATTTAATGCTAGCCCTTTATTTTTCGCTGATTCATCAATAATAATTTCAACTAGACGTACTAAACTTTATGATTGAAAACGGTATGTCCTTATTTGAGACGGCAGCTATCTTCAACATTCCTGCCCCTTCAACGATTTCTGTTTGGAAAAAACAGCTCGAAACACGAGGAATTGATGCCCTTCAATCTAAGAAAAAGGGGCGTCCATCCATGAAAAAAGATTCAAATAAACAATCGAAACAAGCACCAGTTGAAGGGTCAGTCGAAGCACTTGAAGCACGTATTCAACAGCTTGAAATGGAAAATGAGTACTTAAAAAAGTTGAATGCCTTAGTTCAAAACAAGGAAAAATCACGAAACAGGACAAAGCACAAGTAGTCTATGAATTAAGGCATAAATATTCGGTGAAGGCACTTGTAGAGCTAGCTAACATTCCACGAAGCACGTATTATGATTTAATAAAGAAAATGAATCGCCCGGATTTAGATGCCGATTTGAAAGCCGAAATTAAAGCGATTTATGGGGAAAATGAAGGCCGTTATGGTTACCGTCGTATTCGTGATGAGTTAACGAATCGTGGTCAAAAAGTGAATCACAAGAAGGTTCAGCGCATTATGAAAGAGCTTGGATTAAAGTGTGTTGTGCGTATAAAAAAATATAAGTCTTATAAGGGGAAAGTTGGAAAAATTGCACCCAATATTTTAGCGCGCAATTTTCATGCAGATGTACCGAATCAAAAATGGGTAACAGACATCACAGAGTTTAAATTGTTTGGAGAGAAACTGTATGTATCACCTGTATTAGACTTGTATAATGGTGAGATTATTACCTATACAATTGGCCCTAGACCGACGTATTCGCTTGTTTCAGAAATGTTAGAGATAGCATTAGAACGTTTACCAGAAAATCACCAACTATTGATGCACTCCGATCAAGGCTGGCATTATCAAATGAAACAATATGTCCGGACACTAGAATTAAGGGGTGTTGTGCAAAGTATGTCTCGAAAAGGAAACTGTTATGACAACGCAGTAATGGAGAATTTCTTCGGGATCATGAAGTCAGAATTCCTCTACATAAAAGAATTTGAAAGTGTAGATCATTTTAAAATAGAATTAGAAAAATATATAGATTATTATAATACGAAACGGATAAAGGCAAAATTAAAAATGAGCCCGGTGCAATACCGGACTCATTTGGATCAAGCAGCCTAATGAAATAACCGTGTTTAACTTTTAGGGGTCACTTCATTGTCTTGGAAACAGGTGATCTTTTTATTAGATAAATTGCTACTTGCCAAAAGCAGGTAGTTGTTATCCTATTCATATGTTCTGTAAATATTATAACACAATTCTTTTGGATAAAGTGACAACGTAGCGCTATGTTTTTGCTTTTGAACAGACTAATCCTGTAAATCAATCTGTTCTTTTTTATCATATGCATGGCTTCTACTCCTGCAAGAATAGATGTAGCTGTACGAAAAGATTTAAATTCTAGCATAGATCGTATGCGTCTTTTAATGAAACAGTGGTCTTGCTCCACGATAATATTTAGATATTTTATTTGCCTGATTGGAATACCTATATCCAATTCAGGCCCATATTGATGAACCAAACGCATAATAGTTGTATGGGCTAAGGATAGCCCTCTTTCTTCCATCATTTCCACCAAATCGCGAGATCTGAGGTTGTACCGCAGGTATCAACGTACAATTAAAAGAATGATATCTGGCTGATAATGTTTCCACCTGAATATCTTTTCTTTTTCCACACTGATCACACACCCTTTATAGAGTAATAGTATCAGTATGTTCAAGGTTTAGAGATTACTTGCCAGCATCTTTATTTTTTGCACCAGAACCTTATTTTTTCTTCCTTAGAAACCCCAACAACCCAATAAAAATAACCAACAGTCCCATTATCATAAAACTGATTTTTCGGACAAATTCATGTACTTGAGATTGTTTAAGTCTCATAATACTCTCTGTTCGAGCTTTTGTATTATTCTGAGGGATTTCTTCTTTTATCCTCTCACCATAAACGAGCAAGCGGTATTTACTTGAAGTGTACGGTTCACATGTAAGTAATGTAGCCTTATCCTTTCCCTTCACAATCGCTATCTTTTCCACTTGGCTGGGATAAATAACTTCGCGTCCCGTTACTTCATACGTTAATTCTTTTCCTAAAATACGGATATAGAATTTGTCGCCATTTTCGAGTCGATCAAGATGTCGGAACATTTTAGCACCATGATAACCACGATGTCCAGCTAATACTGTATGCGTATCAGGTCCACCGATAGGAAAGGAAGTTCCACCAATTTGACCAACACCCATACTTAGATGCTTCTCGGTTGCACCTAAGTAGATGGGAAATTCTTCATTGATTTTTGGAATACTAACAGTGCCTAGTACATCATCTTCTTTTATCATATTGACAAGCGTTGTATTTTTCTTGTCGCTATTGCTAAAAGGATCTTCCGTAGGGAAGCTTAATCCCTTTAATGACTCATTATAAGCTTCCATTGTTTTAGATTTCTTACTTATGTCTTCTTCCTTTGAGTTTCTCACCTTGTTTTCATAATTTGTTATTTCTGTTTCATAAACACGATGATTGATATAATTTGAAACAGTTGGATATAAAAATACTCCGAACCCAATAATAAATAATATGGCACTGAATAACAATCTTTTCATACATTTAGTACACCCGCTTACTATTTTCCACTTCAAATTCTTTCGGATATATTTCTTTTAACATCTTAAAGGTACTCCCTCCCCAATATTTATTAAAAGGTGTACTTAATTTGTTTTTCATCATCCATTTTCTTCCTCCTATTTTTAATAACTGTGAAACAGATATCCCTGCTTTATCTATTTCATCCTTAATTATTTTTTTCGCTTTCTCTTTTTCCCAAAACCTATTAGGTACTACTTTTAATTCCCATTCTTTAAATTGATTTGGATACGCCTCATTTAACATCTGATAGGGGCTATCCGACCAAAACATCATGAGCGGTGTCCTCAACCCGTTATTTACAATCCACTTCAAACTGTAGTGTTTCTTTATATCGTCCTGAGACATGCCCTTTTCCTTGATAATCTGCTTAAAAATCTTTAAACTCTTTTCTTTATCGTTCCAAAATTTATTAGACACTCTTTTTAATTCCCATTCTCTATATTGATTGGGATATGCTGCATTTAACATCTGATAAGCGTTTCTATTCCAATACTTCAACAGTGGTGTACCTAAATTTCTTTCTCTTAACCACTCCCCACTATACACATCAAGTACGTCTTCTTTTGTTAATTTTTCTTTTTTCTCAATCCACCAACGTAAGGCCAACAACCCTTTTTCCTTAGTCCAAAAATTCTTAGGGACACTTTTCAATTCCCACTCTTTAAATCGATCGGGATATGCTGCATTCAACATTTGATAGGGGCTACCATTAAAATGGCTCGAACATACCTCGCCCAGTTTATTTTCTATTAACCACTTCAAATCATACTTATTTAGTAATTGATACTCTGTTAATCTTTCTTTTTCTTCAATTATTCTCCTTAATATTTCCAATCCTTTTTCGTATGTCCAAAAACACTTAGGAGTATACTTTAACTCCCATGGTTCAAATCGATTGGGATATACTGCGTTTAACATCTCATATGGACTACTTCGATAAGCCTGCATCACACTAGTTAATTTGAATTTTATAATGAGACTCTGGTTCCATTTTTCCTTAATATCCTCATCGCTCAATTTTAAAACATCCTCAATTAAATATCGCGTTACCCTCCTTTTTGATTCTCCGTTCATATCTTCGCTCCATGTACCGGGAGGAAAACTTTTTCTTTTGCTATCTAATATTTCTTGATATATTTCCTCTATTGTTTTTGTCAAGAATAGTCCACTCTCTTTCAAAAACTTCTCCTTATTATTACTTGAATATCCTATTTGCTAATAATTCCTAAGTAATCTTTCAATGAATGACATAGCAAGACACTTTAACTATAATTTTTTCTTTTTTCTTTTTATGAGGATTAGGAGTACAACCGCTACTAAAATAGCGAATATTGAGGCAATAACTCTCCAATCTTCTAACATAGATGGCTCAGAATTTATCGATTTCTCTTTTTCTTTTGGTTCATAAGGAATTTTATGCCCCCTCACTAACAACCTATGAGTATTAACTCCATAAGGAGTACAGGTAAGTAAAGTGGCATACTCTTGATCATTTACAATTAATAAATCCTCTGTTTCACTTGGTAATACAACTTTAATCTGATCAACTTGATAGGCTAGAATTTTATCTAAGGAATGAATATAGAAAACATCAGATTCTTTCATTTTATCTAAATCAGTAAACAATAATGCCGAAGGCAAACCGCGATGTCCTGTCAAAACGGTGTGAGTCCCTTCTCCTCCTACTGGCAATGAAGACTTGTCTAAATGACCAACCCCACGGCTCAAAACTTCCTCGGAAGTTCCTGGATAAATGGGTAGTTTCACATGAATTTTTGGGATTTCCACATACCCCATAACATCCCCTATGTTAAGGGCATCGGCATACGATTTCCCCTCATTTTTTTCTTTGTCTGCGAATGGATCTGAAAACGATTTATTCGAATGTTGAATTTGTTTATTATATTCATTCGCTTCTTTTTCTCGGCGTTCCAGTTCTTTCTTTTGAAGTGACTTTACCTTTTCATCATAGGAACTCACCTGAGAGTAATGTGCTCTAGTCGCTAACCAATTGCTTACGGTTGGATATAAGAAGATACACAGTCCTAATAAAAAAATACACCCAAAAATAATATTACGTTTCATAGTGTCCCCTTTATCTTGTATTGACATATGTAAAAGAGGAGAAGCGAACAGCTCTCCTCTTTTCACATGTAAATATTATAAGTATAGATGTTTAAATAATTAGTTATTTACTGTTTTTCTTCTAAAGAAAACAAATGCTGCTGCAACCATTAATGCAATACCTACTACAGAGAATATGATTGTTCCCATACCACCTGTTGAAGGAAGGTACCAACCGTTCTTATTATTCTCCACATTCAATTCAATTTTTTGATGTTCTGCATTAATTGTTACATCAATTGGATCTCTTAATAATTGATAAGAACCTGTTGTTCCATCTTCTTTTTTATAAGTTGGTGCTTTTGTCTCAATAATTTGGTATTCTCCGTAAGGAATGTTATTCCATTTAATTAAACCATTTTCGTCTGATACACCTTTTACTTCTTTACCATCTACTTTTACCACATTACCTTTTTTATCACGTAATTCAAATTCTGCACCTTGTAACGTTTTGTTATTGTCGCCATCAACTTTTGTTAATGCAATGCTACCACTTGTTGGAACAACAATTACTGGTTTTGTTTCTTTTTCACCCTTTACATCGTTTTTGTTTGTAAAATCAATTGTTGCTGTATTTGGAATTTCTGTTCCTGCCGCTGTACCTTCTTTAATTTGCGACTTGATTTGCAAATGAAGTTCTTTTTTACCATCTAACTTTGAAAAATCTTTTACAGTAGCTGTTACTTGTTGCCCATTTACAACTACTTCTACTACGCTAGAATCTACTACTACACCATCGATTTTCACAACTGGTGTACCAATAATGTTTAAGCGATCATCTACATTATCTGTTACAACATAATTTTTGTAGTCTTTAATATCTTCTGGAATTAATGTTTTAATGTCATAATTGTAATCTGTTAACGGATTAATTGGTAAAAACTCTAAATCGTTATTAATCTTTTTATCAATTGTTGGTTCTAGATAGTTTGTAATTTCTACTGACACAACAACACCAGATTTAATCGTACCGTCTGCATTAATTGTACCTGATTCTTTAATTGAAAACGGATATTTTGTTGAATCTAAAACATATCCTGTTGGCGCTTTTGTTTCTTGGAAATAATAATCACCGTACTCTAGACCTTCTGCACGAATTTTTCCGTCAGTACCTGTTGTTAAACCAGTTTTTACTGCTGTGCCATCTGCTTTAAAGATAGAGAATTCTGCACCTGCTAATGCTTTATCTTCTGCACCTGTTTTTGTTAATTCTACTGCACCGCGTTTCGTTTCGTTCTTTGGATACATGTGCACGTCATAGTTTAACGCAACACCATCTTTGCTTGTCATTGGAACGTCAACTGTATACGTATTTGGGTTTAAATTAACATGTGGTGGACCAGAAACTTCTTTTACTTCATAACGACCTAATGGTAAATCTTTAAATATAGCTAGACCGTTTGCATCTGTTGTTACTGTAATTGGAGTTGCATTTGTTACTGGTGTTACAGATTCTTCAACAATTTTCCCATCATTTGAAATCTTATTGAATGACATAATTTGTTTAATCTCAAACGTTACGCCTGGTAATGCCTTAGCATCTGTAGGAAGGGTTTGATTTGCAGAACCATCACCTTCTGCACCTGCTGTTCCATTTTTTTCTTGTTCATACTTATGGATTGTTAAAGACCCTTTCTCTGGAGCTGCCGCATTTGCAAACATACTTGGCAACATCGATAACGTTAATACACAAATTAATAACATACTAAATAATTTCTTCATGTTCTCCTCCTCACTCTTTCTATAATTTTTATAATCTACTTATTATTTTTCTCTTATAAAGATATAGAAATAACACACTATCACTACAGCACCTATATTAATTAGAAAGTCGTTATCCCCATACCACCAGTGTTTAGGATATCCCATTCACTTTTTGTATTTTCTTCAGTTATTTTTTGTCTGGTCATCATACCATGAAATCAATTGTTTGATTTCTTTTTACGAAGCCATAAAATAAGCGGAATTATCATAAGTAATACACCCATTCCATAGAACAAAATGGTTCCGCTTCCGCCTGTTTTTGGTATTACCCATCCTGTCTTCGTGTTTTTCACTGTCAGTTTTACCACTTCACCTGATTTTGTAATATTCACATCTATCGGATCCTTTAAAAGCATATGATCATTTGGTGCTTTCGTTTCAACAAGCTTATATGAACCTAATGGGAGGTCCTTAAGTATCAATTTCCCTAAATTATCCGTCGTACCACTAGCTATTACTGAATAATTCGTTGAACTACCTGATTCATATTTCCGAAGTTCAAACGTTGCACCTGGGAGAACTTTACCAGTTTGATCGTCTACTTTTGTAATTTCAATTGATCCAGGTAATGCCTTCATTGCAACCCCTACCCGTAATGGTTCTACAGCTAGCAGTCCATTCGCCGTCACTGCAAAAGAATTCCACGCGGCACGATTAATTTCTGGAATCGTTTCATCTAGAAGTGCTAGATCAACTGGTAAAGATGGTGCTTTTGCCTGTATGTCAAATTGAACATTTTGACCTTCTAACCAATCAACGCCTTCTTTCATTACAATTTTAAAACTATGAATCTCATTCCAGTTTGTAACCATACTCACAGGCATCCAATTTGGATTCTCTGCACCAGCTGGGTTCGGTTGTGGTGTAGAACCGATTGAATAATCTACTGTTGCGTATAAATCATCACGCTTTGGATTTTTAGATTTGCTGTAATAAACAGTAACTTTATCCTGCCATTTTGTATCGGTAAAACTAATTGGTCCTTTTAATGTGGTTGCAAACTTACTATCTCTCGCCTTATTATCTGTTATACCTAAATCTCCTACTGAAGGTAATACATCTAAAAACATAAACTGTTCAATCACTTCATTCGTTGTATTCGTTAATTTGAAACGATACGTTACATTTCCATCTGGATTTGTATGCCCAAACAATGAAAACTCATTGTCTAAACTACCTTTTACGAGTTTTTCAATTTGTAAGTTATCGTTTTTAACAAGTGAATACTTATTTGCCGACTTTACACGCGGCTCGTTTATGTTTCCATTTTTGTTCAAATCACTTTTATCTGTTTCTAGAACCGATTTCGTAATTGTATTTCCCTGAGAACTAGGTACTTGCAGTTTCTGATTTGCTGAGAAACCATAGACTTCCATGCTTAAATCTGATAAAGCCTTTCTAGTTACGTCCACATCAAAACTCGCAGTTATTTTTTCACGAGGTAATACACGTCGATTGTCCCAAGTAAATTTGATTTGTTGTTGACCATTTACTTCTCCTATAACTTTATAAGTTGGATTCGACGAATTTGAGCTATACAGTACATTGGGTTTTGCTAATATATTAACCCCTTTTGGTAATAACGCGACGAGTTCTAGCGGTCCCTGAATATTCGCCTGTGATGCAGCATCGTTTTGGAACTCCATTTGGATACGGTTATTTCCGCGTTGTATGTTTGAGCCTGATAGTGGCTTATCTCCACCTTCTACAAATTGAATCGCAGTTTGTACAATTGGTGTTGAACTAGCAGTTTTGACGATATTGACATGGCGATCCCCTTGAACGGATTGGTCATTAGAAGGTCTAAGCTCTACTTTTGTACCATCATTTAACTCGTAATTAAACTTTACACTATTGGTTGTCTGCCCTACAGCACCTTTGTTCACATTATAAAAAGAATCAACTTTAGCAGCCATTTTCCCAGAAGCATTTCTATAAATGACGCGAAAAGCTTCGACATGACCATTCTTACCAAATTGCGTTACATCCAATTTATCTGTTTTCGTATTAGGTTCATTTGAAATTGGATATTGAACACGATATTCTGATTTCCATACACCATTTATTTTTAATTGAATAAACGTATCTGGTACTTTTATAAGTGGTGCTGCTAGAGATGTTGAAATATAAAAATCATATGGTTTCGTAAATTGAAGTTGTGTTAAATCTAATTTACTATCAACGGTATATTCCATCGTCTTGTATTTATATCCTGAATTTACTATTCGTTGATGAAATCCAACTGGATACTTACCTGATTGCCAAGTTCCAGAATTGATGCGATAGTCCATTTGATAAGGGTCTATAATTATACCGTTAAAAAAACGTAAATACGCATCGTCTGTAACAGTTGGGATATAACCTAATTTTGAATTATCTGTCTGAAAATTCCCAGTACCATCTATAGGTCCTCTATGCACCCCATAATAATAGGCACCCACCGTATTTGTCGTATCCCCATCACCACTTGCAATCATTATATCGCCACTTCCTGATGTACTAATAGGGGATTTATTTCCAATACTATATGGCTGATAAGTAGCAGTTGCTGTATTTGTTATCGTTGAGAAATTTGGGATGCTATAATCGAACCTTACATTAATAAGCTTTAATTCTTTTTCAAATAAATTCCCATTCATACTTACTCGGTCTTGTTCGGCAAAAGTCGGCGCATCAAATTCCCAAGTAATCGTTCGCTTTGTTGCATCGTATACACCTGAAAAACCTGATCCTTGATATTCCGGGTAAAAAATAAGACCTTTAGGTAATTGATCTACAATGCGGATTTTACTCTTTTCTTGAATATAGCTAAGTCCTGCGGCTGTTTTTGGAATGCTAACTTTAATGGTCCAATTACCTAAATCGCCTTGAACCGGCGGATCATTGCTTACATTCCACTTATTATTTTTATACTTCTCTGTACTGGTATAAGCTTTTGAGATACTCACAGCCCCATTGGAAATAACTTTTGTCGTTTTTTTACCGGAGTTCAACGCTTCCGTATACTGATCTACTTTCATACTCACATCAGCTTCGAGATTTCTGATATTTTTACCTTTATCGCTGACAGGTGTTTTCCCTAATTCAGGAGTTGCCTGAATAATCGTCTTATAGACTTGTCCTGATTTCAATTCTGGAAAGGTATAAGTTAATGTACCTTTCTGTGCATCATAGACTGGACTCACACCAGCAATTGTTAACGTTTTATCAGGAACACCATTTTGGATCTGTGGATAGGCCACTGGAACTTCAGCATGTTTCGGTAAGTTCACAACGATTTTGCCGTTCGTTAATGTTGTTTGTGATCCCGTCACTTTTACATCTAGCTCAAAATTAGCTGTTTTTCCAGAAAGTACTTCTTGTTGTAGGGGGTTTAAATACAACTCTAGATTTGCTGTTCCTGGTGTAGCTGCAGACCTCTGAGCTGCTGTTTCTTGTGTAGTAGACTCTTGAGTTGCTGTTTCTGGTTTAGCTTTTGACTCTTCAGTTGCTGTTTCTGGTTTAGCTTTAGCCCCAGAAGCACTAACAGCCTCATTTGAAATTACCTTTGTTGTTTTCTTTCCTGAATTCAACACATCTGCATATTGATCTACCGTCATACTTACATCTAATTCTAGTTCTCTGATGTTTTTATCTTTATCATTGACAGGTGTTTTTCCTAATTCAGGAACTGCCTGAATAGTAGTCTTATAGATTTGCCCAGATTTTAGTTCTGGAAAGGTATAAGTTAATGTACCTTTCTGTGCATCATAAATTGGACTAACCCCTGCAATTGTTAAAGTTTTATCAGGAACACCATTTTGAATCTGTGGATAGACCACTGGAACTTCAACATGTTTCGGTAAGTTCACAACGATTTTGCCGTTCGTTAGTGTTGTTTGTGATCCCGTCACTTTTACATCTAACTCAAAATCAGCTGTTTTTCCAGAAAGTACTTCTTGTTGTAGCGCTTTAAAATTCAGTTCCAAATTTGGTACTTCTGACGTGGCAGCTACTGCAGATATAGTAAATTGCTGAAAAAACAATAGCACCGACATCATCAGAATTAGCGCTTTACCAACATACTTTTTCACTGTGAAAATTCCTCCTTTTCAGAGAATTTCAAGATTCTTTTAACGGTTTACACCTTTCCCCCTCCCTTTATTTAACTTTTGTGATGGTACATTGTTGCCTGTCACTTGAGCTATGTTTTTGATTGTGTTTCCTGCCTGATCTCACATGATTCTCTTCTAGAATGTAACGATTTTTCCATTCGAAAATTGTTCCTGTTAGAAAACACAGGTATCGTCTCATGTTGATTTACCTTCCATCATTTTTACCGAACTTGAATCCGATTGAATGATTATAGAAGTGGCCGAAGCACAGCGTCATCGCCAATAAGTTTCATCTGACACAAGCATCCATCATCAAGGTCATTGGAAATCCATTTATATGAATTTCCAATGACCTTATTCAAAGAATCTTAACAGTATGTGGTACTTTTATCAGTCATAAATATTTCCTTTATCAAAGTAAATATTGTTTCTTTAAGTTGACTTCACAATTTTAACCTTCTGGTTACCTGTCTCTTCTGCTTTCAAGTTTGCAATATTATAAATGGTCTTAATTCTATTTTTTTGCCCTTTCATATAATCTATTTAAATTACTCTGATGTCCCCGCGAACTCGGTTTAACTATAAAAATAAGTAACATAACATCTGTATATATTGAAAAATTCTATAGGTTGGTGCCTCTTCTTAATTCGTAATCTTTGATTTTTTCATTTTGGTCAATCTTATTGTTTTGTTTTCTTTCGTAGAGAGTGGGATGGAATTACAATATTTGAACCTTTCCTTTGTCGTGTAATAGTAGGTTTCGTACGGTTAAGAGAACAAATAACAAAGTTGGATTTTATTTGTTCATCTAGAAGTTTCCAATACTCCCTCCAACATCTTAAAATCCTAATTTAACTACAAAAAAAGCTAAGACACTCACTTGTGATACCAGTGAATGTCTTAGCTTGCAACAAAAGGAATTTATACTTGAGATTTGCCCCTACAATTCATAAAGAACATATTTACACTTTACTAAAGATAAGAAAAGGTTTCTACAACATTTTCATGACAAAACGCAATATTATAATTCTATAACAGTCTATGGAATTATAAATTAAGTAGACTATCAATTAATTCATATATATAAATTACCATCCCCCCTCTTAATCACTGATTAGGTTTCTATTTCCACCCCCTAGTACTTAAAAAAGGAAAATCACTAGCAAGAAACACCTTTGAAATATCGATATAACTCGCTAAAAACTAGATTGTTTCAACAAAAAAGAAACTATTTTATCCCCAAATAGCTTTTTTTTGTTTATTATCCTTTTTCACGTTGCTAAATTATGTACAGCCATGACATGGCTGACGTAACAATGCTGTACATAGGAGTAGAAGCAACTTGATTTATAGTTACTTTTAAGAAGACACGGGGGAACGGGGAAAGTGAACTTCTCAAATTAGTTACCTCTATTCCTACAGACAGCAGTTGCTTATTATTTAAATTTAACCTACTCACTATAGTTATATAAAATTATTTTACTTTTACCATATAACTCAGATTACCTAATCAACTATTACTTCATTAGACACCTTAATCCTTTAAATATTTGCACCATCTTTTCATTACTAATTTGATAATGATTTTCTACACCGTTTCTTTCCACATTTAAAATTATTCCTCTCATCTTTGATAGATGTTGAGATGTTGTTGATTGTCGAATACCTAGAATTTTGGTTAACTGTGTTTCATGTAATGTTTTATGTTTAATTATTTCATTAATTATTTTCAAGCGTACTAGGTTCACTATTAATTTTAACAAATATGCATCTTCTTCATACATCACGCTTTGGATATCTTAAAGTAACAATGTACTCATCATTCTCCCTTACTTATATTAGTTTATTAATTTTCATTTTAGAAACGTAGCATGTCTATCTAAATAAATTACAGATACAAGGAATTCGGTACAAACCATATGAGAACCATTACAATTACTCATAATATGCTCAACCATAAGGTTCTTTTTCCTCTTTCTACCTTAGAGAGACAATGTATTAATTCGCAGCACAGCTTTAAACCTTCTATTATTATGATGATAACAAGATATCAAGACTTATAAAGCCTTCTTTCTTCCCCTAACAAAGGAAAAAAAATATCATTCCATACCACAAATTCGACATAATTAAGACAAAATTCGATTTATTTTTTGATATACTATGCTCCAGAGCCTTATATTTTACCTAGCTGGAGGAAAAGAAATGTATAAAAATGGGTACAATCGCTTAGTATTTAGTTTAGCTGCTTGTGGTGAAACAGAAGCTAAGCAAGTAACTAAATTCTATTGCGATATTGCAAAAATGGAGAGAATATAGACAATAATTTTCAACTTGGAAAATAGTTTATGGGTATATGTAAAAAAGGGGATTTTTTTATGGAAAAACATATTATAACCAAAAGGCAGTTTTTAATATTGAAGTATTTAGAAGAAGCAGTTGGATGGATTAGCTCTGAAGAACTAGGAGTCTACATTGGATGTTCATATAAAACTATTCAAAATGAGATTAAAATTATAAAGAAATTCCTTCCTGAAAATTGGATCTTGCATACAAAAAAGGGATATGGTATGAAATTAATTCATCCCCAAGATGAAACAGTTACTAGCATATTTATCCATGATCATAAGGAGTTAAAAGTTCAGCTACTAAATTTATTAGTTGAAAGAAGAAGTTATTCAACAGAAGAAATTGGAGAGTTGTTATATATAAATCGTAACATGACTCTTGAATTACTCAAGAAAGTGGAACAGATGATTAAACCATTTTTTTTAACTTTAAAAAGTAGGCCCTATTATATTGAGGGAAATGAAGGGGCCATTCGCTTATTATTATTCGAGATTTTATTTTTAACAAGTGGCAATTCTTATTTTCAGAGCTTTAGAGTGCATCAGAAAATATCACTAAAGTTCAAGCTAAAGCTCAAGATTCATTTAGAGGCAACACATGGAATAACCCTTACTCATTTTGGTATGAATCTATTTTTAAACTTTTTAACGATTTGTATTTTACGGAGTCAGAAAGGCTTTGAAGCGGAAGAACTCCCCTTTGGTGTTGAAGAGAAATTAATACAGCAAGGGTATTTTAAAGAGTTTAATGGTTTGTTTTTATTATTGGAAGAAATGTTAGACTATGAAATTCCTATAAAAGAACGAGTATACATTTATTTAGCATTAATATTTTCAGAGTTAGAGTATATAAACTCCATTGAATTAGCTCTTGAAAAGTATTCAAGAGTTGACATTGTAACAGCGCTAGAACTATTTTCTGCAGATAAAAATTTTAAGCATTTACATGTTCCTCAAAATGAATGTAAGGAGTTTCTTGAATTCTTACATTTTCTTAAAGAGTATTTAGAGTTTGATTTTCTATATGATAAAACCTTTGTCATTAAAATGTTTAGTCTTTATTGTATTGCAAAAGTAAGAAGTGTGTTGCCAGAGCTTCAATATTCACCAAAACAAACTGTATTAACAGGGATTACTAACGAATACCCTCTATTTTTAGAAGAAGTAGCTGAACTTTGCAGTATCTGGGAGAAGAAAAAGACTTTTAAATGCCATAATAAAGTAACGATGTCTTTTACTTTATTATTGTTACAATACATTACTGCAGAAAAGAACTTGTATCCGAATGTTTTATATGTTACATCCCGCTCTCAAATTATCAGTGATTTTTCTTTGAATAACATGAATAGACATTTCAAGGGGAAAGCAAACCTGAAAATGAAATATCTTTGGGAATTATATGAATCCGCTATGGTATTTAAAAATATAGATTTAAAAAATATAGATTTAATTATAACAGATACTGTTTTACCATTATCGTTAAAGGATATTCCCGTCATCTTAATTGAAAATAACCTCTCAAATAAAGAGCTTTTAGATATTGACTATGCTATAGATCAATGTATGAAAAAAAAGGATGGACTGTTCTCTGAAAATAAAATGGAAGTTTCGAATCCAAAGGAGAAAATTTGATTGTTTTCTTTTCAGTAAAAGTATAATTTTATAAGATTATACTTCGCAACTCAAAGAAATAGTGATATATCACTATGCCACTATTATTACCGTAATTTATTTTCTTATAAACTAACATAGCTCCATGCTAGTTTATAAGAAAACTTGTTGCCCAAAACGCAAACTAAATATATAAAATATGCACTAACATTGATACTTTCAAATCTTTTGTTTTTTCATAACTCTATGTACACAAGCATCTATTCACAAAATAAGGCAAGAAGAACCAATCAAAATGAACCGTTGCAAAGATACCATTAGCAATAATAATTGCTGTTGTTCGGTTGATCCGTTCAATGGTTCTGGTGCAAAAATAAAACAAAAAAGAATAAAGCGCATATATTCCTAACGAAAGCGTATCTTATGCTGAAAGTCCAAACAATTGATGGATGAATTTTTTCTGATTTTGGACAGACTGGTCCCGTAAATCAAGCTGTTCTTTTTTAATCATACGCATGGCTTCTACTCCAGAAAGAATGGATGTAGCTGTGCCAAAACATTTGAACCCTAGCATGGAACGGATTTACTTCTTTATAAAGCAATGATCTTGTTCTACTATGTTATTCAAATACTTTTGTTGTCTAAGTTGCATACCATCAGGTATGCTTTTTTCTTTTTTTAACTGTTCAATTGCTATCGGATAAGCTTTTTTGTCTATACTTATTGAATTTTATTGGATTTATCCCATGCTAATTTAGTAATAAAATATTGAATACCAAACAAGATAGTAACAAGTAGAATGAACTTTATACATACTAAAGTCCATCCAACTAAAATTCTTACTGCTATTTCACCAAGTCGTATTCCCCGATCAATTTTATGATCTCTTTTTTCCTCCAATCATTTTTTTATCTTTCTTCATAATCTTGCCCTTCTTCATATATTCATTTACTTATTAATAATTTCACTTGCACATTCACTATCTAAAAAAATACATTAGTTGATAAATATTAGTAAGATAATATAAATAAATAACATACATCAAAAGGTACACCTTTTGATGTATATTAAAACCTACTCCATTTACTACTTCGAAAGGTTCGAAAATACACTTTTGAAGTAGTAAATAATTAATAACACCTTTTGAAGTATTTTTGATATAATTTCATTAGAAACACTTTCGAAAGGATGTCTATTTATTTTGAATACAAGAAAATTCGGATATATAAGGGTTAGTAGTAAAGATCAAAATGAAGATCGGCAGCTCGTAGCAATGAAACAACTCATCACTGAAGAACGAGATATTTTTATCGACAAACAAAGTGGAAGAGATTTTAATCGTGATCAATATCAACTCGTAAAACGTATGTTAAGAAAAGATGATATTTTATACATTCATTCCCTAGATCGTTTCGGCAGAAATAAAGAAGCTATCCTTGAGGAGTGGAAAGATATTACCCAAAATATTCAAGCTCATATTATCGTATTAGATATGCCACTTTTAGATACAACTCAATATAAAGATAGTCTAGGAAATTTTATTACTGATTTGGTACTCCAAATCTTGTCATGGCTTGCTGAAGAAGAACGAACAAAGATAAAAACTCGTCAACGTGAAGGAATTGAAGCTGCAAAGAAAAAAGGAAAACATTTGGGAAGACCTAAGACTGAAATCACTCCAGAATTTATCGATGCATATAATGATTGGAAACACGGAAAGATCACAGCGCTATACGCTATGAAAAAGTGCAATATGACAAGTCCTACATTTTACAGAGTAGTCAAAAGGTATGAGGATAAAAAGTGAAAAATATAGCACGACTACAAAAGAGACCCCAAAAACAATAGAAAGCTTCTCTTCCTATTTATCCAACAAAGGAAGAAGTCCTTCTACAATCAAACGATATATCTACGAGGTGGAAAGTTTCATTCAATGCCTGTACCAATCAAAAATATTTACTAATTATAATATTTAGGAATTATTACAGAAAGAAGATTTCGAATCATTTTTCAACTATTTAAAAGCCGATTTTCAATACTCCGATAAAACTGTACATCGTATATATATTGTTTTAAATAGGCTGTACGAATACTTAGATTTACCACTCCAAATTGAAGGAATTATTCATATAAATCTACCTAATCGGGCATTACCTAGGAGGATTTCATCTCTTTCCAGGAAGAGAGACGCTAAAAGAGGTTCTTTCTTCACTAGAAGACCTTCCAGAAAACAACAATCCCGCTCGACATATATGCTATATTTTCTTTTATTTTATCTTTGCATCAGAACAAAAATAAATGCAGCAACATAGCGCTATGTTGCTGCATTTATTTAGATATCTATTCATGTCCATAATAACAGTTAAGCAAGTCAGTAAATAAAGGATTTTAATATTTGTCTATCCAATAAGCAAATAACTCACTTACACTTATGTTATGGCTTTTTGCGATTCTGCGGGCTTTTTCTTTATGAGCTGGTGTAAACATAAGTGACATTTGCTCTTTTTTCTCTTTTCCTTGTGGGACATTTATTTCGGGCTTTTTAGGAAGCTTTGACCAACTCATATTCCACACTTCGATACTAATTTCAAAAAAACGATCTGTTAGATCCCATTTAATACCTTCTCTTTTATACTCAATAATCTCCCCGTTTTCATTACACCACCTATCCTCTACTTCAATAATCGCTAACATTTGTTGAGTACTTTTCATTTCTACTCTCTCCTTATCTAATTAGGTAACGCTTTTGTTATAAATCACTCTTTTAAATATGATATTGAGCACTCATTTCCCTACTCCGTTAATTTAAACACTATAGCGTTATAGTGCACCCTGAAAATCTATGTACATTATTTAATCTAAATATCCGTGTTCTATCACACATTAAATTGTTATATGCCCATTCCATAAATCCATCTCCACAATATCCATTATTGAATTAAAATAAAGTTTAATCATTTTTATACGTATTTATTTCGGTTCTACTGCAGAAACTCTAAAGCTCTTGCAAGTAACCTCATAAACTAATGTATACTGATAGTATTATTTAATTTTCTTTCCGTCAATTAGATTGCTTAACTATCGAGATTGAATATCGAATCTCGATAGTTAAGCCTTTTTTTAATCGTTTGTAGTTGTAATGATAGATGTATATTTTAATTGCTTGAGTTAGTTCTTCTTTTGTTTGATAATAATTAAGATAAAACATTTCAGATTTAAAATGAGAGAAGAATGATTTAATACAAGCATTGTCATGGCAGTTTCCTTTGTGGGAGTGTTTGCTGATAGCGCCTAGTTGTTGAAGCGTATAGTAATAAGCACGATATATATATTGGGATCCTTGATTTGAGTAGATGATGTTTCCCTACACATCTCTTTTTTTGATGCTAGTGGCACACACATTTTAACGAAAATACTCTAAATAAATTTAGAGATGAGGGAATGGAGTTAGTTCTGTTAGCGGTAATTTTTTCATTTATTTTATTAATAGTCCTGCACCTTCTGGACCTAAAATTATCTTACCATTCGCTAATGCTATGTTACGATTTGACACCTATCCTCTTAATGTACAATCACCAGGCTGATAATTCTGTAAAACATTATCTTCACCTTCTACAAAAATCTCTAACGATAACTTTTCTTTAATACCTAGCATATTTCTAAGCCCCATTGGAATTACAACATGCCCTAAGTCATCACTTTTCTATTCACTCCGGTTACTTTCACCTAGCATCTTTCCCCATTTCATTATCAATTGTACCCAAGTTATTTTTTACTATTGTAATAGGCTTTCACCATATATGAAAAACGGTTCTGGTGCAAAAACTTTGAAGTCTATGAAAATGGCCTATCAAACTTAGACATACTAATAGTGCTACTCTATAAAAGGTGCGTAATCTATATTGAAAAGGAGAATATATTTAAGTGGTAACATTATCAACCGAACATTATCTTGTTAACTATACGATGTTACCTACGGTACAACTTAAACTTTCGTGATTTGGTGAAAATGATAAAAAGAACAAGAGTTTCTCTTGATTCATACAACTATTATAGGATGGGTACATCTATATGGACCGGAGTTTCATAAACAGATTTAACGTCATCTCAAACATACGAATAACTCATAAAAAGTGGACAAAACATATATAAAGGTAAGAGAACAATGGATGTATTTATATCGCGCAGTTGGTTTTGAATGAAACATGATTGACTTTTATTTGAGTAAATCCAGAAATCATAAGGACGCAAAGTGATTTTTCAAGAAAGCTTTGCAGTCATTTCATGCATCAAAACCTCGTATCATCACAGTTGATACAAAATCCTTTTATCCAATTGGTATCGAACAGTTGAAGAAGAAAAAAGATACCAATAGGCATTATAATCAATCCTTAATTAATAAATTTCATATTCATCTAATATATCTTTCAGTTCAAACCAATCATCATCTGAAAAAATATTGTCGAGTTTGGATAACTTAAATTTCAATTTCTGTGTAAAAATAAAAATGCTATCAGCCAGTTTTATTAATAGATCATCTTCTAAATTATATAACGTATCTCCATATAAATATTGCCAAACATATTCTGTTACTTCTTTATCTTGTTCAGGCGAGTTTTCTATGCATTGTATGATATAAACATAATCTTCTTTTATCTTTTCGTACACTTCTTCTAATACTAATTTTTTGGGTATCTGTATCTGATTTTCAGTTAACGATTGTATTAATTTTTCCTTTTGTTTTTTACTCAAGCTATCGCTATTAAACTTGGTTTTCAAATCAATTAATCGGTCATATTCGGTATTGATTAAACTTATGATTTTTTTCTGATTAACTCTTAGAAAATCAATATCACTATCCATATAAATTCCATCTGTATTAATCCTTCTAATTAAGCTATTTATATTCTTACCAATATAATTTATTTCTTTAGTTAAATCCCTATAAGTTTTCATATCGACATTAAGTTTAAAATGAGTTTTTGCTGAATCAATAATAAATGCTGAAGTTGATTTATACCCTAATTCTACAGCTTTATTTTTTATCATTTCTTTATCTTTTTCATCTAAAGTAATTTGCAAATATGTTTTGTGAATAAACCCCATCATTTCACCACCAATTTTATTAATTAATCGAGCGAAGCGACAACAAATAAATAAGTGATTTTGTAAAAAAATCGCTTATTTATATTTGTAAAGGTCGTAGGAAACTCCTACCAAGTCAAAAACAACGTTTTTGGGGATTACCATGGTAATCCCGTAGCTTGCCCTTTGCTAAAACCACAATATTTATTTCCGAATATTATAACACCTATCACTAATATATGGTATAACATGTAAAATCCACAAAGAGTTTGGTATATGAGCAGAGCATGTAGATGATAATAAAAGAATCGCAACAGAAATCGTAGCACAAACATTTAAATTATAGAAGCAAGCTTAATTACGTGTTTTAGGAACGTTGACAAAGTTAATGGAAAATAAAGAACAAGCACCAAAAGATTATGTGATTGATGATAATACTAAAGTTGGTAAATAAAAGATTAGCGCAATCACAGTCACGGTCATCACAATCTCTATGCCTGCGTCTGAAATTACCACTACATCCCATAAATATAATTACTCCCTCTTAACTCTAGGATTCATCATATTTTATGCTAAAAACAAAAACAGCTTGTTTACTAGTCTACTCTCTGCATTTTAAAGTGATAATATTATTATTATTTAATCTTTCAGTTTCAAATCTATTTCACCCCTTATCTGTCCTTAACAACAAACAAGACGCAACCTAGATTACAAATTCCTATACACTTAATCAAAATCATATCCCAATCTTCTTTATTTCTTTGCTTCCATACTCCATTCTCTTTACGATAAGTACGCTTGCCATTCATGAAGTCAGCTGTATTACCAGGAATGCTATATTTCTTATTCTTTTTCTTAACCTTCTTCTTCAGCCTCTTCTCTTCTTGAGCAGCTTGCAAAATCCGCCTTCCATTTTTTCAACAAATCATTTTCACATCGCATCAAATTCGTAACTCTTAGAGTAAAATATGGATCCAATAATTAGATTCTTCCCATTTATATTCTTATTTAAAGTAAATTTTCATTTTATACAAAATAAAGAGCACCTTACGATTGCAGGTGCTCAAATATATGACGGGGCTACCCCATACTCCAATATATGCTTGTCCTTATTAAAAGGTGCAATATAAAAAGAGTACCCTTCTTTAGATACCCTTCAACAAATAAGTATGGCGCTCCAATTCTCAACTCATAATGATAACTCCACGTTTGTCTTATTAGAATTTTCACTAGTTTAATGTGTAATTTTTATACAACAAATAAAAAAACACCCATTTTAGATGCTCAAAGTATACTAATATTGAATAGATCTATTGATAGAACTTCTAGAACAATGAATATACTAGCTGAAACGAATCTATATCCGACATTCTTTCCTGTAACATTAATAGGAATCTCCGCTAAATAGGTTTGCACATCATCTTTTTCAAAAACCTTATCTTCGACCTTTTTAATTATTGCTGCATTATCTACTTCTTTGGAATTTTTCAGCAACTTTGTTTCTAATAAAGTAAAATCAAAATTTTCATATTTAACCACCTCAACTAGTCTACACACCCTATGTTCGGTGGTTGGGGATGACTAGGAATCCCCTCGTTTATACTTCGTAGAGGCTGGGTCAATATTTCGGTTACTTAATGTCATTCTCAACTTTGCTGACCAATATCGAATTGTAAAAGATTTATATCCAGACGTATATATTTCTTCCGACGCCTTGTTTGAACTAATATACAAGCATTTTTTTCTCATTTAGAGAATCGCTCACCATGTAACAAAGCTTGAAGTGGGAACTTTGTTACATGATGAGTAGTTCACACATAACTATTGATATTGTTCTATAACATATCCTTGCCCTCTAATATTTTTTAATATTTGAGGACTTCTTGGTTCAAATTCAATTTTACTTCGAATTTTGTTTATGTATATATATAGTACACTCTCAGTTGTATCTAAATAATCTATTAATTCATTTACAGGTACAGGCTTACCGTGTTTCTTAGTTAAATAATATAAAATTTTAAATTCTAATGTAGATAAAATACACTGTTTATTCTCTTTATAAATACAGTGATTTCCAACATCAAATATTGTTGTACCATTTAACAATATACTATCACTAACCGTATGAGAATCTATAATATGTTCATCCCTATCTTCTTCAAAATCATCAGTTATTAGATTAGATAAAGATTGTTCTAATAACATTAGTCTTTTTAAAGTATTTTTTTCCTCTGGATTAATAACCATAATAGGAACAATTGTCTCAGTCATCATTCGTGTCCAACAAAGATCATCTTGGATTTGTGCCGAGTCTACTAAAAGAACTATACTTTTTCTTGCTTCGGCAATAATTCCCCTAAATGTTTGACAATCTGTAATTTGTTTAATTTTCACATTTTTTTGAAAGACATGGTTAATGAATGTGTATAAAAAGTTGTTATTTGTGTAAACAATTAGTTCCATCCCCGTAAACTCTCCTCATATAGCATATAGTTTTATATATAATGATTTAAACATCTACGAAATATTTCTCTTTCCTACCCCTCCTAATTTTCACGCCATACATATCTTCTATCTAAATTCTGATAAGCACTATATCAAAACAAACCGACAAAAATATGCACTAAAGTAAAAATATGTTTAATTATATATTACACTAAAAGGTACTTAAATGCATCTTATATTACTAATATGGGATTTACTTTTCTTTAGAACTAAAAGCTTTAACCTCACACACCTCATAAAGAATTAATACGTATGCACCTTAGAAGATCTTACATTTTATTAAGAAGAAATCTTTATAAATAATACTCCTTAAAATATATAATAAAAAACGATTCCTAACCATTAAAGGAATCGTTATATATATATATTCACCTAAATACTCCGTTTTTGATTTGTTTGTATACAAATCAAATTATCAGGTAAAATCTTTATAGAGTTTATCGGTGATTTACCAATTTATGCGACTGCTCTATGCTACTATAAGAATTTTGTACACTTCTTTCACGAACAAATAATATTAATATAAAACTGAATAATACAATTAATCCATCCAATAGAATTGCGGTTGTCCAACCACCCGTAATATCACGTATCATTCCATTAATAACTGGTGATAGTACTGCTCCAATCTCCCCTATTAAGTTCCACATCCCAAATGCTGTTCCTTTTAATCCAGGTTTAGCTAAATCTCCAACCATTGAGTGGGAAATAGTTTGAATAGCATTAAAAAATAAACTTGTAATAAATAATAGTACGCCCATCATAATTAATGATTTCCCTTCAAATATTAAATAACACCCAAATATTAAAGTAAGAGATCCCTGAATAAAAGTAAACGTTAATAGTAACGGTTTTTTCCCCCATCCATTTTTAAAGCAATAGTCAGCAAGTATGCCGCCTAATGGATATCCTATAATACCAGCAACAGCATTAAAAGTAGCTGTTAAAGTTGCTTCTAAAAACGAAGTACTTGCAGACTGGGATATTATAGATACTGACCAAAATCCAAAAAACCACAAATTCCATAAAATAGGAATTGCAGAAAAATACATTAATAATAGATTCTTGTCTAGTAAAACTGGTGACAATTTTTCCGCCTTTTTATTTAATGCAAATAAAATCAATACAAACGCTAATACTAATTCAATAATTGCTAAGGACCAACTAGGTAGATGAAAATAATCAGCAACATAGAAAATAATCATTATTATTGATAAAAAAAGAGCTGAATACTGTAACACTTTCAACAATGGAGGGATTATTGCCATATTAGGCTCTTGCTTTTTAAACGTTTTATAAACAATTACTCCAACAATCATTGTTAATATACCTAAAAGAAAGAATGGCATCCGCCAGGCATGTTCAAAACCTAATACTTCTTCTCCAAAGTTGATAAGATAAGGGGTCAATAGTGTACCAATGGTAATACCAATTGATAGTCCTGTTATGACGACTCCCATACCTAAACTTCTTCTTTTAATGGGAGTCACTTCATTAATTAAAGTACGATCATTTGAATAATACAACCCCTCGCCTAATCCGACTATTACTCTTAATGCTACAAATCCAAATAAGGTAGTAGTAAGTCCACTCAAAACAGTTGTAAATCCTGCCCACAGCAAACTGATAACAATAATACTACGATGACCGTAGGAATCCCCAAGATAGCCTCCTGGAAATTGTGTAAGCATATACCCCGTAAACAATAAGCTTCCTATTATACCAGCCAGTGCATATGGAGAGGATGAATCTTGTAAAAATGAGATTTTATTTTCAATCATCCAGGTCAATATGGGACCAGTAATGATACGATCTGCATAACTTACAACCCAACCTGTTAGTAAAAGTAGCCATATAGAATGATAATTTTCCCACTTAAATTTCATTATAAGATCCCCTTAGTCTCTAAAATCACTTCAAATTTCTAGAAATACATGTTTCTTCAAATAGTTCAAAAATATAAAATAAACAAAAGTCCCCTTTTAAAATTTTATACTCCTTAACTGGATAAGTAGCATCCGTTAAGTTCGCCTTATGTAATATAGCTCTATATGATTCTATATTTTTAACTTGTGCCGATAAAATATTTCTACTAGTCCCTAAATCTTGTATAATTTTTCCTATCGGCTGGTTTCCGTCCCTTAATTTTTGAACAATTTCTGCTGGTAGTAAATCTACAGATGCATAAACTATATTATGAGATACGTTTTGCGTTCCAATTTTTAAAGTTGAGGTTCTTTTTAAAAACTTTTCTGAACCGAAAAAATGTCTAGCTATTTCTTTAGGTAGCTCATTTTTTAATACTACTTCTTGATCATATACTTCAATCGTTACATTTTGTCCCACTAAGTTCTCAATGGCCTTAGTAGTCGATCCTTCTGTCGTTAGCAAAATATTTATTGCTGCTTCAATTTCTTTTTTCTCCAATACATTTATACTCATAACATCTTTTCCTCCAAATTCTTTGTTCATTCTGTAAACTAAATTTATCATTATATGGATTTTTTTGTCTTCCATCAGGAGTTAAGATAAGCATATAAAGTTGTTAAGAATGGCATTAAAAGTTAAGATAGCCCTTATATATATATCCAATATTATCTCTCTAAATAATTCCCCACAAAAAAAACTCACTCTAAAATGTATTAGAGTGGGGATTTTCTCTCTTATTATCTATTTTTGATGTATATGAACATAATATAGTTTCTAATAATAATGGAAATTTCATATTTAGTTCCTCTTTTCTTAATGATAAATATCTTTTTCTTCCTTTTGGTATTACATTAATAATTCCTGATTCTCTTAATACTTTAACATGATGAGAAAGTGTTGACTTAGCTACTGAAGTCTCTATTTGATTACAAGTTATCTCTTCGACTTGATTTAAACAATCCACAATTGCTAATCTATTAGAATCACTTAAAGCATAAAGAATTTGCTCTAATATAATATCTTTAGTATTAGGATGAATAGGATTACGCATTTAATCACCTCTAATAATTTTTTAGATCTCTCTCTAACTTTCCATCTATTTTCCCACTCTTTAGTCCATATTATCACTTCTAACATCTATTCAATTGCAAACTACTTATGATTTACTTCTGTTAACAAATATACCTATCACACTCTATAATACTTTGTATATTTGTTATATAATTAAGTACTCGGCTTGGAGAATATATTCTTTACACTATTAAATTATGTATAATAATATTACCTAAATAACCTTGAACGAAATGTGGTGAATTGTCATGGAAAAAACAAATATTGTAAGAGAATGGACCGATTTTTCTCGAACATATGTAGGAATTATGAATGAATTGGATACACATCTCCAATCAAAATACAAACTATCTCTCAGTGAATTTAGTGTACTTTGGCTATTATCAGAGCAGCCTGAACAAAAAATGCGTATCCAATATATTGCTGAGTCCGTTAATCTTAGCCAAAGTGCAATTTCTAGACTTGTATCTCGTTTAGAAAATAACTTTGTTAAACGACACATTTGTCTGGATGATCAAAGGGGGGTTTATATTAAATTAACTACATTAGGTGAAGAAAAAGTAAATGAAATGACATCATCTTACCAGGACCACTTAATTCAACTTTTAACAAAATCAAACATATCCCAAGATATGACTAAGCTTCTCTCATCTCTTACTGTCCTTATTAAGTAAATATAATTGCTATATGCCTTATCTTTACTTAATGATGATGCTACTGTTATTATTTGAATATATTTTTTATAATAAAGAGCCAACTAGTTTAAACTAGTGGCTCTTCTTGTGATTTTTTACATTTTGATGGTTTCTAAAATATTTTCAATTTTTTTAATATCATCCGTATTTAAGTGAGTACTACTAGCTTGAATATTTTGACGTACTTGCTCAGGTCTTTTACCACCAGGGATTACTGCGTCTACTCCCCTTTGAACAAGTAACCAAGAAAGTGCAAGGTTTGGAAGACTCATTTCTTTTTCTAACGCAATATTCTTTAACTTTTCAACTTTTTCTAAATTTTCTTGGTAAATTTCTTGTTTAAAGAGCTCTACATCATTTCTCCAATCTGCTTTTTCTAAAACAAAATCTTTTGTATATTTCCCACCCAAAATACCAAATGCAAGAGGACCGTATGGAATATAAGAAATCTCATTTTGTACACAATATGGTAATAAAGTTTCTTCTACAGATCTATCTAGCATGTTATATGGGCATTGTACGGCTGAAATTTCATTTGAAAAATTAGCTAATTTTAATTGTTCTAGATCTACATTTGAGATCCCAATTGCTCTAATTTTCCCTTCTTCTTTTAAACGTGAAAGCTCTCCAACTGATTCTGAAAGTGGAATACTTTGGTCTACAAGATGAATATAATATAAATCAATGTAATCTGTTTTTAAACGTTTTAAACTATTTTCTACTGCTGCTCTCATATATTCCGGTGAATTATTAATTCTTGTTGAACCATCATTTAATTTTTCAATTCCCCCTTTAGTTGCAATAACTAATTCAGAACGTTTATGTTTAATCGTCTCACCTAAAATTTCTTCAGAGCGTCCAAGCCCATAGGAATCAGATGTATCAAAAAATGTTACTCCTCCGCTTACTGCTTCTTCAATCATTTTCTTTCCTTGTTCTTCATCAATGTTTGCATAGAGGTTATGTCCCCCTACTGCATTTGTTCCAAAACCAATTTCTGAAATTTTAATATTTGTTTTCTTTAACTGAGAAAAATTCATTTAAATAACCCCTTTTCCATTTTATTTTAAGCATTTTTAATTTTTAAGTCTTGATTGACTTGAACTTGCTTTTCTTCTTTACTATCAAATAACCATCCTACTAAGACAACCCCAATACATAATACAGTTAAAAGTGCTGCAACTAATGGAATTGCCTTCAAACCTAAACTAGTGTTAATTACTACTCCTCCTACAAAGGATCCTAAAGCAATTCCCAAGTTAAATGCGCTAATATTTAAAGAAGCTGCAATATTAGGTGCTCCTTTCGCTTTTGCAATAACTCGCATTTGTAGACCCGGTACATGCCCGAATGAAGTAAATCCCCATAAAAACACAGTAATAACAGCTAAAATTTTATATTCACTTGTTATATAGAAACTTCCCATAACAAGTGTTAATAAAGCGAGCATACCAATAATTGTAGGCATGGGCTTCCAATCTGAAAGTCTACCAGCTACTGTATTACCTATTGTTAATCCTAATCCATACAATAGGAGAATCGGTGTAATCGCACTAGCGCTAAATTTTGTGATGTCTGTTAAAGTTGGTGCAATGTATGTAAATGCCGCAAAAACACCTACAAAACTAAGAATAGTCATTAATAAAGTAAGTTGAACTTGTGGCTTTTTCAGCACTCTAATTTCTTGACGAAAACTTGGAACCGAAGTAAGAGCCATTTGTGGAATGAACTTTGTAATACATAATATTGCCACAACCCCTAATGCACTAATAATCCAAAAAGATGCTCTCCACCCTAGAGCTTGTCCAACAAAAGTGCCTAATGGTACACCTACAATATTCGCAACTGATACCCCTGTAAAGATCATTGCAACGGCACTTGATTGCTTTTCAGGTGGAACTAATTTAGAAGCTACAACAGAACCTACGCCAAAAAATGTTCCATGAGCAAAAGCCGCTAATACCCTTGATACTAAAAGAAACTCATATGTAGGAGCAACAGCACATAATGTATTACCGATTACAAATAATAACATCAACATTAATAATAGTTTTTTACGCTGCATCTTTCCTGTTAAAGCAGTAAGTAATGGAGCACCTATCGCTACCCCTATTGCGTAACCAGTTACTAATAATCCCGTAGAACTAATACTTACATTCAAATCTTTCGCTACATCTGGCAGAATACCCATTATAATGAATTCGGTAGTTCCAATTGCAAAAGTACTAATCATTAGTGAAATAAGTGCTAAACGTGGGTTTACATTAGAGTTTAATTTACTCATATAATAATTACCTCCTTGCCTTTATTTTATTTGTATGCGCATGCAAATAAATTTATATCATCTTATCCATAAAGTGTCAACAAAGTTAACTTTTGATAGTTTTCAAATCGTTTTTTACAATTTTTTACCATTTTTCATTACAGAATTTACGATGCGAGAAAGCCCACGCAGGACTTTAGTCCGTCTTTAGATGTGGGATGAAAGCATCGTTTTTGCATAGCGAAACATGGTATACTTTACTCATAGTCATGCAAAAGACGTAAAAACATTCGAGAACCAACAATCTGTACGGTATGGTCACAGTACCATAACCCACGAACCTATTTGGTCTGTTGTGGGAGTGGTGATGGCACACCGCAATCTTGCACGTCAGCGAAATCAGAAATGGACTTCGCCTTTGGTAGCAAGAATCCTACCGACGTTAGTCAGCTGGCTCCTTTAGGGGAGAATGTCAATTTCTTATAGTTGCTATTACATTTATAAAATCCTGTACATCATTCATAAATTCATCAAATTGATTGAAATCCATTTGTTGTTTTGAATCTGATAGTGCGTTTAATGGATCTGGATGTACCTCAGCCATAATTCCATCTGCACCAACCGCTATAGCAGCTTTTGCAACAGGTGTAAGAATATCTTTTCTACCAGTTGAATGAGTTATGTCTACAAGAACTGGTAAGTGCGTTTCCTTTTTTAAAATTGGTACGGCTGTAATATCCAGAGTATTACGAGTCGCTGTTTCATAAGTTCTTATGCCTCTTTCACATAAAATAACATTCTCATTTCCTTCAGATAAAATGTATTCCGCAGCATATTTAAACTCTTCAATGGTTGCACATAATCCACGCTTCAATAAAACAGGCTTATTAATTTTTCCAACAGCTTTTAATAATTCAAAATTCTGCATGTTTCTAGCACCAATTTGAATAACATCTACATATTCAAATGCCAGTTCCAAATGCTTCACATTTAAAATTTCGCTTATTACACCTAGATTAAATTCCATCCCCACAGTTTTCAATATTTTTAGCCCTTCAATTCCCAATCCTTGAAAATCATAGGGAGAAGTTCGAGGTTTATATGCACCCCCACGTAAAAGCGTTAACCCCTTGTTCGACATTTTTTCAGCTACAGCCCTCACTTGTTCGTAACTTTCAACTGCACATGGTCCTATTACGAAATGTGGAGAACCATCTCCAATTCTTTCTCCTTTAATATTCACAATTGTATTTTCTGCTTTTCTTTCACGTGAAACCATAAGATGAGGATTATCGATTCTATCCTTCTTTAAAACCGAATTTTTCAGCATATTATCCCTCCTTCATAATAAATTACCATTTCTCTCATAAGGTTTATATTGTTCTTTAGTACTTTATAAGTCTTATATTTAACATTATAATTCTTTATTTATTTTTGTCTTGAATCTAAAATTAAGAACAATATATAAAATTATTAAGGTTCGCCTGTGACCTTCTCTTTTTTTATTAGAATTAACATATCAAATTTTATTTTCTACTTTTTTTACTTCTTACTATTTAACTTTTCAAAAAGGAAACTCACACTTTTTTATTTGTAAAAAATGAAGAAATTGTTATGAGTAACAGAAAAATAATGCACGCGAATGAGCTTAGACTATTTCCATGGCTTATTAAGAATACTATAAAGCTAGTAGTTAATGCTAAAATAGCAAAAATAGTCAAATAAGGAAATCCCCAAAGTTTGAAATGCGGCTCTTGCTTATACGTTCTTCTTAGTTTCATTTGAGCTAGGCAAATACTAATCCATGTCATACAAACTGCAAATCCTGGAATAGCTAACAAATAATTAAAAGCTTTATCAGGATATAAATAAACAATATATGTTCCTAACAGTAAAAATACAACACTAAACAGTAGACTATATATAGGAACCCCGTTTTTACTTACATATGACAAACGTTTTGGAATACCTCCTGATTTAGATAAAGAAAAAAGCATTCTCGTAGAGCCGTATATACCAGAATTCGCGGCAGATAATACAGCTGTTAGTAAAATAAAATTCATTAGATGACTAGCTCCTTGCATTCCCACTGTTTCAAATACTTGAACAAAAGGGCTGGCATTTGCATCAATTTTATTCCAAGGAATTAAGCCACAAATGATGAGAATTGGTAATGTATAAAACAGAATGACTCTCCACATAACCCCTTTTACAATACCTGGTAAAACTTGTTCAGCATTTTGTGTTTCTGTAATTGTCAGACCAATTAATTCTGATCCACCATATGAAAACATAACAACAAGTAATGTGGAGAAAACAGCTTTCCAGCCGTTAGGTATAAAATCGGAGTAGTTATGCATATAGGAATGGTTATTTTCAGTTGGTGCAATACCAAATAAAATGATGATACCCGCTAAAATAAATACAAGAATAACGAAAATTTTAATACCTGCAAACCAAAATTCTATTTCTCCGAAAGCTTTTACACTACTAGCATTGATTAAGATGAGTACCAAAGAACAGATTAGACAAAGTACCCATAAAGGTATGTTTGTAAACCAATATTGCAAAAAGCTCCCTGCTGCTATTACTTCAATGGTAGAAACAGTTAGCCACATGAAACAATATGTGGACCCTACTATAAAGGAAAAGCGTCTTCCTAGTGCTTTTTCAATCAAGTCTTGCATATTGTGAGAAGGATATGCGATAGCCATTTCAGCTAAAGCTCCCATTACAATCAGAAGTAATAATCCAGCAAATAGATAGGAAAAAATCACTCCAGGACCTGCTAACCTAACTGTATCAGCACTTCCTTTGAAAATACCGGTTCCTATCACTCCACCGATAGCAATCATTCTAATATGACGTGGTAATAACTGCTTGTTTAATTGCTTAGTCGACACGTTGTTTTCTTCCATATGTTCCTCCAAAACTAACAAAATATTGTATAAAAAAGCTCCTGCTGAATAATTTCAGCAGGTTTTGTAAATCCATATTTCAAACCACTATCTAGGGAGGAATAGCTTATCCCTGCAACGTTGGTTTGAAATATTCCTTTTATTTTTAAAGTTTATAATATGGGCGGGATAAACCGATCTCTTATTTTATGAAACTCAATTCATCTTAATATCTTAGAATAACAGTTATTTGCTATTATTCTAAGAATATTAAGATGTTTTTTCGTGTACTCAACTCTAAACTATATGTTTTCAATTTATAAAAGCCATTTATTTAATTCTTCAACAACTCAATTTTAATAAGAAGACCCTTTCCATCATAAAAGAAAGGAACCTGTCCTTTGTAATAGCGACTTAAAAGTAATATGTCCCATTTAGATAACTCGCATCATTGCTTCAGAAACTTTTGGCATATTTGCGGTGCTGAGGCTAGCAAGACACATTCGACCACTATCAAGAAGGTATATACCATGTTTATTTCTCAAGGATTCTATCTTTTCCTCAGACAGATTAAGGTAAAGGAACATCCCGTTTTGCTTACGATAAGGCATAATTTCATCAATAATGCCTACGTTAGATAATTCAGAAAAAAACGAATTACGACGTTGCTGAAGATCTTTACACATACCTTCAAGCTCCTGTTGCCAATGGGCAAAGCGGAAGGAATCATTAATAATATGGCTTACAATAAAGCTACCGTGTACTGGAGGCATAGAATAGCTTCCTCTAATTAATTCTTTTACAGTTTTTTGCCAACGTGTCAACTTCTCTGTATCTTTAAAAACAAGTGTTAATGCTCCAGTACGTTCATCATAAATCCCCATATTCTTTGAGAAGGAGTTACAGATCATAAACATATCAAGACGTTCCTTAAATATAGTGAAAGGTTCAGCATCTTGTTGGAGTGAATGAGCAAATCCCTGATATGCAAAATCAAATAATGGAATGAGTTTTCGTTCTGCACAAAAATCAGCTAGTACCTTCCATTGGGATAAATCAGGATCCATACCAGTTGGATTATGACAGCAAACATGAAACAGTACAAAGTCACCAGGGTTTGCAAATTGTAAGTCCTCTATCATTGTATCTATACACAATTGTTCTTGATTTGCAGGCTGATATCTATAAGAGCCAAAGCCACCTAAGTGACTGCTTAAGAGAGCAAGATGATTCTCCCATGTTGGTGAACTTAACCATATCCGTGCTGAAGGATTATAGTGATTTATTAACTGGCCGGCAAGATGTAATGCCCCACTAGCACCTAAAGTTTGTATGACTTGAATATTATCATTTTCACTACTTCCCTTTATATTAGGGAACAATATAGTACGTACAGCTTTATGAAACTCTGTTGCACCAGCGAGATTAAATGATGCTTTATTGATTTGGTTTTTAATACGATAATATTCAGCCTCGCGTACGGATTCAAGGATAGGGCAATTTCCCGATTCATCTGTATAAATGCCCGCAGTCAAGTTGACTTTGTCAACACGCATATCCTGATTATAAAGTTCCAACAATTGCATAATACTGTTTTTTTTCTTAAATTGCATTTTCAAATTCCCCCCACACTAGCTTTTTATAGTAATAGATAAAACATTCAGCAGATTAGTCCTTTTCTTAATTATGCATCCGTTTAATATACTATAGTTCCATAAATTTTACTTAAATACCCAATATTAGGTATTTATCTTCTGTTAATAATTGGATAAGATGACGATGTGAATATTTTCAAAAAAGAAATGTAGCCAATAATCAAGGAGGAATTAATTAGTAAAATGAAAAAACGTATGATTAGTTTTCTTGATACCACGCTCAGAGATGGTGAACAAGCACCTGGTAATGCTATGACACCAGAGCAAAAAGTGAAATTAGCTTTGATGCTTGAAAATGCTGGAGTAGATACAATTGAAACTGGATTCCCTGCATCATCGCACACGGATTTTTTGGCAACTCAAATGATTAGTTCACAGCTGAAGAAGGCATCATTTGCCACATTTTCTAGAGCACAAGTAAAGGATGTTAAAATCGCTTTAGATGCTGGAGGAGTAAGTGATCGACACCTCGTAATGTTGGTAGCTACTGGTAGTGATTTACATTTGAAAAACAAGCGTAATATCACACGCGAACAAGGGCTAGCAGAAATAACTGAGGCAGTATCTTATGCAAAGAAACGTGGCCAAAATAACATTGCGGTAGGAATAGAAGATGCTAGTCGTAGTCAATATGATTATATTGAAGCTATCACTACAACATCTATAAAAGCGGGGGCAACTCAAATTATTCTTGCAGATACCACAGGTTATGCAACTCCGACATCGTTTGGAGATTTAATTCGTTACGTGCGTGAGGTAGCTGGACCAGATATTAAAATCTCGACTCATTGTCATAATGATCTTGGTCTTGGTGTTGCAAATGTCTTGGAAGGTATTAAAGCTGGTGCGGACGAGGTTCAGGCAACCATTGGTGGAATAGGAGAACGCGCAGGAAATACATCATTAGAGCAAATTGCGGCAATCCTTTACTACAAAGGAGACGAATATGGGTTAGATACTACTATTCAATTTGATAAGTTATATGAAGCTTATCTAGAATTAAGAGAAGCTATTAAGTTAGAAGAATCTCGTATGCAACCTTTATTCGGAAAATATGTTTTTAGTACTGCAGCTGGTATTCATCAACAAGGAATTTTAAATGATCCAGACACGTATGAGTATGTGAAACCTGATGTTTTAGGTAGAGAGAGACAAATTTTAGTAACTCGTCATTCAGGCAGAACAATAATTCGCCACCTTCTTCAAGACTTAGGTGTACCATACGGTGAGAACGTAATTAATTATTTATATGAAAAATTTATTTCTAGTCAACATAGTAGCACGTGTGATGATTTAACTACTTTCAAAAATAAAATTCAGAGTGAACTAAAAATTCAAACTCCAATAGAGGTAGCCCTATGAAGAAAGCATTACTTGTACTTGATTTAATTAATGATATTACTCATGAAAAGGGTAGTGTAGGAAAAGACGGTTTTTATGAACAGGTAGAGGAACGTCAAATAATTCCTCATACTGCTCAAGCCATAAGTCACTGTAGAAAAGTTGGTATTCCTGTTATTTATGTAATTGTAGGCTTTAGCCAAGGTTATCCAGAATGGAGTGAAAGGTCAAAATTGTTTTGTCATGTGAAAAGTAAACAGCAAGTTTTACTAGGGACATGGGCAACACAAGTACATGATGAACTTAAACCTTTGCCAAATGAAGTTATAGTTACAAAAAATCGTATAGATCCTTTTTATAACACAAATTTAGAAACAGTTTTAGATGCAATGGATATTGATACGCTTTATTTGAGTGGGGTAGCAACAGATTTCGTTGTATTGAGCACAGTTTTAAGTGGGCATGATCGAGGATACGAGGTTAGAACTCTATCAGATTGTATTGCATCAAGTGATGCCTATAGTCATGAATGTGCTATGAGTGTCATTAAAAAACTTTCAGATATCTTTACTGTTGAACAATTAATTAAGGAGGAATTTTAACTATGAAAGCATTTCATATTTTTACAGAAGAACAACGTAATGAATTAAGTTTAGCACTTTCTAATGTCGCTTCAATTTCACCATATGTAAACTATTCTAATTTTAAGGAAACGATGATTCAGAATATCCAAGATAACATAATTCCTGAATTTTTTATTAAATTATGTGAACTTATTCGAGAAGATAGAGAAAATGGGAAGCTAGTTCATGTCCTGAAGAATTGTCCCGTAGATGCTAATCTTCCAGATTTAAATCATGATGATCCAATCAATGATAAATATCGACTGAAAAAGACATTTCTTGGGGAAGCATTTTTAGGGACATTTGCTTATCTGCTTGGTAACCCTCTGTTGTCTTATGCATCACGTAATAATGGTGATTTCTTTACTGATGTAGTGAGTATTAATCGCTTCCGAGGTAAAAATACAGGATTTACTGATGGTGATTTAATCTATCATAATGACCGTACTAGTCACCCAGTAAGAGCTGATTTTGTAACCCTCCTAGGTGCACGTTGTCCAAAAAATGATTTAGTTTATACCGCTTATATTGATGGGAAAGACATTATTAGTCACTTATCACCTGAGCAAATTCAAATTCTAAGTGAAGATTGGTTTTACACTGAAGTTGATGATTTAACACGTGAAAAAGTGAAACATTGGGATAAATCGGTTGCACATTCCGTTCTAAAAGATGGAACTATTTGTTTCCAAGATACTCTTACTAAACCTATTGCAGATGCACCAAGAGAGGCAGTAGAAGCATTGCTGGCATTTAAGGATGCTATGACTAAGTCACCTAAAGAGCGCCATCGACTTGAAGACGGCGATTTGCTGGTGTTTGCAAATCAAGCTGGACTACATAATCGAGAACGTATTGAAGTAAATAATTCTGAAGATACATCTAAACGCTGGCTTCTAAAAACATATTCGTTTAAGGATTCTACAGTAGCTGATACATACGCTGATTATTGGAATAATGGTATTTATGGTTGCGCTAGTGATCAAATAAAAGAAATTACCAAATAAGTAATGAAAACTAACATTGTTCATAAAAAAGAGGAAACTCGATTTTATGAACAATCAATTAAGTAACCTTATACAGGGGTTCCCAGTACTTATTAAGAAGAATCAATTAGTTATTTTATCCTGGTGAATCGGAGGAATTGATGCTACCATCATCCACTACCTCCCAAAAGGGGGAATTTCCGATTCATCTACATACTGGTTTTCGACTTGCATCTGTCATTGCTTTGCCACTTACGAATAAATTTATAAAAAACTACCAATAAAGAAGGTGTAAAAAATGGCTAAAACGTTACTTGAAAAAATCTGGAGTGAACATTGCATCAAGCCTTTAGCAGATGACGAAGATTTAATGTATATAGATATGCATCTATTACATGAAATAAATACACCTCAAGCGTTTGATAATTTACGTGCCACTAAGCGGAGAGTTAGACGTCCAGATTTAACTGTAGCAACTGAAGATCATAACACTCCAACTCGTTCTATTGAAGCGCTACGAGTTGACGAATTACGCAAGCATCAGGTTGATCTATTGCGTCAAAACTGTTCAGAATTTGGTATTCCTTTGTACAAACTTGGTGAACCCGGGCAAGGAATCACGCACGTAATCGCCCCTGAACAGGGGCTTGTACTTCCTGGTACAACGCTTGTTTGCTGTGATTCACACACAACTACACATGGTGCATTTGCTACGCTTGCATTTGGTATTGGTACAAGTCAAGTTGAACACGTATTGACAACCCAAACTTTAAGACTTCAAAAATTTAAGTCTATGCGTATCAAGATAGAAAATAGTCTGCAAGAAAATATTTCGTCAAAAGATTTGGCTCTTTATATCATTAACCATATAGGAACTGGAGGAGGCATTGGGCATATCATTGAATATGCAGGCGATGCAATTCATGAACTTAGTATGGAATCCCGTATGACTTTATGTAACATGGCAGTAGAATCAGGTGCATGTGCAGGAATTATTGGTGTTGATGATGTAACTATAGATTATTTATATAATATATTAAATGAACAACCTCATATAGAAGAAGAAATTAAAAGATGGCGTGAGTTTGTAAGTGATACTAATGCAACCTTTGATAAGGAAATTGTCATCGATGGTAATGCAGTCACTGAAAGAGTAACATGGGGAACAAATCCGTCGCAAAACATCTCATTTAACGAATGTATACCAGATGTAAGTAGCTACAGTGATACAAGTGGAAAAATGGCAGCTGAAAGTGCACTTGAATATATGAAATTGCAGCCGGGGCAATCCCTCCGAGATATATCAATAGATAAAGTATTTGTCGGCTCGTGTACTAATGGGCGTATAGAGGATTTACGTGTTGTTGCAAGCATTTTAGAAGGACAATTTGTTCATTCAAATGTAGATATGGTAATAGTTCCTGGATCAATCCAAGTACGTGATCAGGCAATTAGCGAAGGACTGGATGTTATATTTAAAAAAGCTGGGGCAGACTTCCGTCATTTATCAGGGTGTTCAATGTGCGTGGGCCTTAATGAAGATAGTATGAAGAAAGGACAGCGTTCCGTCTCCACTAGCAATCGTAACTTTGAAGGACGTCAAGGTCCAGGTTCAATGACTCACATCGCCTCACCTGCTGTAGCGGCAGCAAGCGCTATAATGGGGAGAATTTCCTGCCCATCAGATCTAAAATAATGGAGGATAACATGAGTAGAGAAAAAATTAATGAATATGGTGTTCCTTTATTTAGAAACAATATTGATACAGATCAAATTATTCCTGCACGTTTTTGCTATAAAGCAAAACGCTCTGGACATGGCGATTCATTGTTTGGTGATTGGCGTCAAGATCCATCTTTTGTATTAAATAATCCAAGATACACTGACGCTACAATTTTAGTGGCAGGACGTGAATTTGCAACCGGTTCATCAAGGGAATATGCAGTCTGGGCCATAAAAGACTTTGGTTTTAAAGTTGTTATTGCACAAAGCTTTGGTGATATTTTTTATAAAAATGCAATCATTAACGATCTACTACCATTAAAAACGACTGAAGAAGGAATTGAATCCTTGTGGAATATCCTTGTTTGTAACCCGAAGGCATTAATTAAGATTGATTTGGAAGCTGAAACTATTAATATCGAAGAATGTACATTTCCTGCCATTATTGAACCAAAATTTAAGAGGAAATATCTTCTCAATCTAGATGATATTATGCAAACACTTGAAGATCTTGAGAACATTCAAGAATATGAGACATCAAGATCTACGTACTTAGCGAATACTTTACAGAGAAAAGAAGGTTTTACTAATGCTAAATCTGAATGAAACAGTAAATAAACCTTTAAGAGTTGCTATAATTGGTAGTGGCCCTCGTGGTATGTCTGTACTTGAACGGTTAGCAGCTCGTTTAATTGAATTAGATAATAAAAAACCAGTTGAAATTTTCCTAATCGATGATGGACATGTAGGTACCGGAAGAGTATGGTCCACAGAACAATCACCTTTCCTTCTTATGAACACCGTAGCTCAAGAAATCTCAGCTTTCTCTGGAATATGGGATGGTAAGGAAGCGCGTCCTGGTAATGGCCCTTCTTTTTCCCAATGGTGGCAATTACATCGTAATGATTATTCACAATTTGATGGATATGCACCTCGTGCATATTATGGGGAATACTTATTATCAGTTTTATCAGCTGTAGAACGTTCTCTACCATCTAGTGTCAATTTATATAAAGTATCAGCTCGTGTAGAAAGCTTGGACGAAACAGATACATCTCAATTGTTATACCTTTCAAATAACGAAAAATTACTAGTTGATAGAACTGTTTTAGCAACTGGGCATTCAACTAATGAGTTAGAGAATCTTGAAAAGATACTATATGATTTTTCTGCTAAGGCACCTTCTGCTACTTTCATTAAGGGAGGATTAGTAGCTGAGATGGATTTATCATCTATTGAACCATACCAAAAAGTGGGTATTATCGGTATGGGATTAACTTTTTATGATTTAGTGGCTGAACTTACTATAGGGCGCGGGGGACAATTTATAACAAAAGAGGATGGCTCCATGATTTATTGTCCGTCTGGACGAGAACCACGTATATACGCAGGAAGTCGTAGTGGAATGCCTCTTCCAGTACGTGGGCATAATCAAAAACCATTTGATTATGAATATGAACCTGTAATCTTTACTCAAGAACGTGCTTTAAGTATCCGTCAACGTGGAGACGTACACTTCGATCGTGACGTTTTACCATTATTAGAAGCTGAAATAGCATTAGTATATGCTCAAACAAAATTACGTATTGAAAAGAATGAATTTGTAGCAAAACAATTACGAGAAAATGTTATTAAATATCGTGTTGATTCTGTAGAAAGCGTTAATACTCTTGCTTGTATACTTGGAATTTCTGATCCAATAACTATTAATATCTATCATCTTGCATCCCCTTTTAAAGGGTGTATGTTTCCATCTATCGAAGAATTCAATGAAAATTTGTTCTCTGCACTAGAGATGGACTATATGGAAGCAATGAATGGAAATGTTGATTCCCCAATTAAAGCAGCACTTGATGTTATTCGTAATACGAGATCAGTGATGCGTTCATTTGTTGATTTTGGAGGGTTAAATCCTAATTCACATCGGACTGAATTCCTAAACAAATTCAATTCTGTTAGCAGTTTTCTTTCAGCTGGACCGCCAGCTTTTCGTAGTCTACAGCTACAAGCTTTAATGAAGGAAAATATTCTAACTGTTGTGGGACCTTCACTTAAAATTGAACCATCTAACAATAATAATTGCGTTTATATGTCTTCACCAAATGTAAAAAACTCTAGTGTAGCACTTAATTTAATAATTGATGCTAGAATCCCCAGAACCGATATTATGCATGACTGCTCAAGTTTAACTCAATCACTTATTAATAATGGTATTTTCATGCCATTTGTTAATAAACAAAGTGACATAGAATTTGAAACAGGTGGCGTTAATGTTACAACTGCTCCATTTCATCCAATTAGAGAAAATGGAACAATAGCCGAAAGCCTATATGTTCTTGGTATTCCGACAGAGCATACACGTTGGTTTATGCAATCCGGTAGTAGTCGTCCACACAAATGGATTGATTTCATGATTGATGCAGATGCAATTGCTGATGATATCTTAAATAGCCATAATTTGAAAATTGAACAAAAAAGTGTCTCCTGTATGCTACATCCCTAATAATATCCATTTATCATTTCCCGCCAAAAAACTCCTTTCTCAAAGATGTGAAGGTATGAAACACCCATTTTAGGCGAGAGATGAATTTTGGTAGGCGTAAGCCTACTTTTTTTATACTATTAGAGGGTAGCACCCCATGCCCATCAAGCTAACATTTTGAAGTACCCCCAAAACGAAAATTTTCTTTCTCTACAGTTAACTACTTTGAGAAGTCGGCTGTTTTTTCAGTTTTGGGGTGTTTGTTTTTTTAAGTTGATGGATGTGAGGGGATTTCCCCATGCGTACCAAAACGCGGAAAACGTATGCTAAGCAAATTTCGATATGGATAAAGCCGATGATTCCTACGCGAAGGAATCATCGGTCATATTATTAATAATTATTGGATAAGAGAGAACATTGATTCACATATTAAAAACATTGATCAAAATCCCGAAGCACTAATTCCATTTAAGCTGCAGATGAATTTTTTCGTTCAGAAATTTTCGGAACTGCAATAATACCCGCACCGATTAATGTAATGATTATTCCAAAAGTAATAAGTGCCGGTAAAAGACCTACGATAGTTGATAATAAACCCACACCGATGGTTGGAATTGCCATTCCTGTGTAGCCAGCAAGATAATACGTAGATATAATACCCGGGCGTTCAGAAGGGTCTCCTAAGCTACCTGCTAATTGCATGCTAGCTTGAAATGTCCATCCGTTACCAATGGCTAAGATAATCATTCCAATAAATAATAAAATCATGTTTGCTGTTGATCCTGCCGTAATCGTAAGCCATGTTCCAATAAGCAATAAAACAATTCCAAATTGAATACGAAGAATGGTTTGACTTGGCCATGAAATATGTATTGCAATTGCTCCACCACTAAGAAAAGTAAGAAGTAATAAGCCAGACCAAGCTAGATTATTTGAGTGTAGAATAGTGTGAACAAGTGTTGGGATTAAAGAGATTACTACACCATTAAGAGCAAGCATCACAAATACAGCGGGGCAAACAAATATTATAAATAATGTTTGGGACGTTGAGGGGATTCCTAAACGAAATCGAATCGGGGTTTGCTCATTTGTCTTTTCGTTAGTAGGTGGCACGGTAAATAATAATCCTAGAGCCAACAATAACAGAACAAGTAGTACCACGTATGGAAAAGCTTCAGGAATAAACAAAGAATATTGGATGATTATCCCACAAAATGCTGGACCTAAACCGAACCCTAATAAGGTTGCCATACTGGAATAAGCGAGGGAACGTTTTATATATTGGGGTGGAGTATGGTGTAATAATAATGCATTACTTGTCCCCATAAAAGCTCCTAAAGCGATACCTTCAACTGCTCTTGCAAGATATAACATCCAAGGAGAAGTTGCTCCAACAAAAATTGCTGATGATACAAGAGCAAGAATGACCCCTACAGTTACAACCCATTTTGTTCCTTTTCTTTCAGCAAGAGACCCTGCTAGTAATAAAATGAGCAACATACCTGCTGCATAAATAGCAAACAATGCTGTAATAGCAAAATTGTTTAAACTATATTTCATTTGGTAAATTGGGAATAAGGGTGCTGGTATATTTGCACTGAACGCAATAATTCCTATAACCCATAAAATACGTTTCATAGTTATTTCCCTCCTCAGCTTTATTATATTGATATATCACACTTCAAATCTTGAATTTTGAAAAGAAATCCCCTTTGTTAAAAGTATTAGTTTTTGAGTAAATACGTTTTACATGTGTTCTTACAGTGTGAATAGATATTGAATTTATGCAAGCAATTTCTTCACAACTTGAATTGTTTAACCACTCATAAGCAATTTCTTTTTCACGTGAAGTCATATTATAATTATTAAATTTAGTAAATATCTCTTCTTTTTGAAAAACAGGACATAATTTAATCAATTTCCCCTCTATATTTTTAGAGAGCTGTTTCATCATTGGTATAGCGAATGTAGGATCTTCCATTTTGGGAAAAGTTAAATTCAGAAAACCAATAGTTCTGTTGCAGACCTGAATTGGCGTACAAACACATGAATATCGCCAAAATAAGTTTGACGTATGTTCACGTCCAACTACAATACTTATTTTATTGGTTTCTTTAGCAATACCAATTGCATTAACTCCAATGTGTAAAGTATTAAAAGAGGTCCCTACCTCAACATCCATATTATTTTTTATATTCAATACACTTAATACATAACCATGAGGTCCTGAAAATATAAACGAATGAGGACACGTAATATAATTACTTAAATACTCTAACTCATCATGAATTATAGAAAGAGGCTGATCCATATTTTTCAATAAATTGGTTAAATCCCCTTTGCTAAGTATATTTGAAGAATTATTATTCGTTGTAACATTTGTAATTTTATATTTTTTTCTAGTATCGGATCCATTACTCCAGCTCTTAAGTGAATTAGTTATTGTTGGCATACTATTAATCTCCATATAATTATTTTAGAATCTTATCTTCCTTGATCTTATGGATGTTGTTCTGTAGAGTTATTCTATGTTTACATCCCCCCTCATTCTCAATCCATTTTTTTAAGCCTGTGTATAGTAATTAAACTTTATTTTCGGCAAATGCTTCATAACTCCCCTCACCATTTTCATACAAATGTACAACTTTCGGTTTAAACGCCTCTGTATACATTCAGAATATTCCGTCTTTTTTCCACTACAGAAATATCCCCTTCAAGAGGCACAGTGTAATATTCCATATGAAGAATGTTACACTTTCTACTTAGAGGGGATAATTCCAATAATAGGTAATTATTGATTTGCACACTAAACGTATTTAATATCGCTAATTTGTGAATGGTTCCCGAGATACACCATTATGTAATTTTTCTTCCCGCTATTTTTTCAACCTCTTTACTCACAGAAACATCTCCCGATTTAGTAAGTACACCACTTGTAATAAATAAGATTAAAGATAGTAAGAACATAGCAGTTGTAAAGAAACCTATAGCTGCAAAGCCACCATATGTACCATATAATATACCACCAATATATCCCCCAATAGTTGTGCCACTATACATTACAGTATTAGATAGGGAGGCAATAGTTCCACGTGCTGTAGAGGATAAGGACTGTAGGAGACTCATTAACAGCGGGAAAATCATCCCTGTGAATAAGAACATTAATAAAAATGTAACTTCCACCATTAGAATGTTGGGTAAATATGCCAATACACTATAAAAAACACTTAAAATTATCATGCCATAAATAAGGGATGACAATTCCCCGATTTTTTGTATAACATTTGCACCTAATAAGCTCCCTAAAGTATTCCCTAAACCTAGTATTAACATTGCTGTTCCAACTTGAGAGACACTGAAATGATAATCATCAGATAACCAAGTCCCTAAAAAAGAAAATGCACAAAAATTTCCTAGTTGAAAAATAAAATATGCAAAAAAAGTCTTTCGAACTTTAGAAGAACTAAGAAGTCCTTGATAATTTTTAAATATAGATGTTTTATTTTCTTTTTCAGTTGGTTGTATACTTGGAACCAACAAGAAAGTCGGTATTAATAATAATAGAGAAAAAATTGAAATTATAAAAAATGGTGTATTCCAATTTATTGATGCTAAATAGCTTCCAATAGGAATACCTAGCATTTGAGAAACTGACAAACCTGCTGTTGCAATTCCCATTCCACGAAGAACTTTATTCGGTGGTAACAATATAGGAATTGATGCCCAAACTTGTGGCGTTAAAAATGCTGCACTGACACCAGATAAAAATCTAAAAATAAGCATTAATTCAAACGAGGATGCTAAACCGCATAAAAATGTAAAAATTGAAAACGAAAATAACCCAAAAATCATTACCTTTTTGCGGTTAAAACCATCGGAAATAGGACCCGCAATTAATGCAAATAGTGCATAACCTAATGCATACGCGCTTACTAACCATCCTGATAACTCTACTGTTACATCATATTTTTCTCGTAAACTAGGAAGTAAGGGAGAGATAAGGAAAGTATCAGTTCCAATAACAAACATAATTAAAAAAAACACAGCCATAATTTTCTTCATACATACACTTCCTTAATTCATTTAATTTAAAACAACAACCATGTCTCTTTACTCAAAAAAGATATAGTTGTTGTTTAAATTAAATAAAATTATTATACAAGTATAGGAGATTTCCTTAACTCACTTTGAATTAATTGCTTTACATATAATTGATAGGTACTATTAGGCATGCATTGAATTGAATTTTCTAATTCGCTTAAAGTAATATAACCCATACGGTAGGCAATTTCTTCTATACAAGCGATTTTATACCCTTGTCTCTGTTCAATCGTTCCTACATAATTGCTAGCTGCTAATAAACTCTGTGGGGTCCCAGTGTCTAACCAAGCACTTCCACGTCCAATGATATTTACTTTCAATTCATTTTGCTTTAGATATTCTATATTTACATCTGTAATTTCTAATTCTCCACGTGCAGACGGCTTTAAATTTTTAGCAATTTCAATTACATTATTATCATAAAAATAAATACCTGGCACTGCATAGTTAGATTTTGGAGTAACTGGCTTTTCTTCCAAACTTTTCACCATGAAATTCTCATCAAATTCTACGACACCGTAACGCTCAGGATCATTTACTCGATAACCAAAAACAATTGCACCTTCATCAACTTGCGCACATTGCTTTAAAATAGTGGAGAATCCATCACCATAAAAAATATTATCTCCTAGGATTAAACAAACATTGTCCTCACCAATAAACTCCTCAGCTAGCAAGAAAGCTTGTGCAATTCCAGCAGGTTTTTCCTGAACTTGATAAATAATAGAAATTCCAAGATGGGAGCCATCCCCTAATAATTTTTTATAAAGTTCAATATCATGAGGAGTAGAAATAAGCATTATTTCTTGAATTCCTGCTAACATGAGTGTGGAAAGTGGATAGTAAATCATTGGTTTATCATATACACACATTAAGTGCTTACTCGCCACATTAGTAAGTGGATATAACCTTGTACCATTACCACCAGCCAAAAGAATTCCTTTCACTGTAAATCCCCCTATCGATTGATGTAATTTTTATTAATCCAATTTTGATAATCATCTTTTAAAACACTTTGAATCCATTGTTCATTTTCTAAATACCAATTGACTGTTTTGCGTAAACCAGTATCAAAAGTCTCCTTTGGAAACCATCCTAATTCCTTTTGAACTTTAGTAGGGTCAATAGCATAGCGATAATCATGACCTGGACGATCTTTTACATAAGTAATTAATTCTAAATATTTTTGAATATTTTCACCAGTATATTCGCTAATAATTTGACAAAGTGTTTTAACAACTTCTATATTGTTCCGCTCGTTATTGCCGCCTATATTATATGTCTCTCCACGTTTTCCTTTTTCAATAACAGCCCAAATCGCTTCACAATGATCTATAACATATAACCAATCTCTTACATTCTCACCTTTACCATAAATAGGGATTTCTTTACCCCTTAATAGGTTTTGGATTACAAGTGGAATAAGCTTTTCTGGAAATTGAAATGGACCATAGTTATTAGAACAGTTTGTTATTGTAATTGGTAAACCATATGTTTGATGATATGCTCGAACTAAATGATCACTACTAGCTTTAGATGCTGAATACGGACTACTTGGTGAATATGGCGTTTTTTCTGTGAAAAAACCATCCTTTTCTAAAGTACCGAACACTTCATCCGTACTAACATGATGAAACAATTTATCTTCGAAAGATTCCCAATTTTTACGACATACCTCTAACAGGTTAAAAGTACCAATAATATTTGTTTCAATAAATTCTTTAGGACCTTTAATGCTACGATCCACATGACTTTCTGCAGCAAAATGTATAATTCTATCTGGCTGAAATTCATTAAAAACATGTTCAACTTCTTCTAATTTAGAAATATCTATTTTTCTGAAGTGGTAATTATCTTTATTCTCAATCTCTTTCAAACTCTGTAAATTCCCAGCATAAGTTAAACTATCAATGTTTATAAATGTATGCTGTGGAAATTGAGTTACAAAATGATTTAAGAAATTTGAACCTATAAAACCAGCTCCACCTGTAATTAAATAAATCATAAGTCCTCCTAATTACGATTTGATTTTTTAAACTTGGTCCCATCGTATTACTATAAGATGGGACCAGAAATCCGCTCACAAAATCTCAATTTTTATCAAGTAATAATAGCAACCCAATATGGATTCAGAGAACGTTCTAGCATATAGGAGGCTTGAATACTAATAAAACCTTCATCTGTTGTATCAGAAGGTGTTCCTTCTACACGTGAAAAACCGCCATCTGGCCCTTGATGATTTGCAATCCACTCTTTACATTTTTCTACGTCTGGTGGTAATTCACCTAACATGTAAAGAGCTGCTATAGCACAGTAGCTTCCTACAAAGCTCATTGTGTCCGAATAACCTGGTTTATATAAGAATCCACCCTGATCGGTTTGACAATCTTGTAACCACTTAATAGTTTTATTACTATTTGGTGGTTGTTTCCCTAATGCTACTAATGTACCCACTGCTCTGAAAGTAGAGAAAGTATCGGATATTGAACCCGGTTGAACGGCATAGGATCCATCTTCTTTTTGACAAGCACAAACATAGGCAATACATGCATCCACATCATCTGGTTCTACGCCTAATACATGAAGAGCTAATACACCTAGATTTGTATGCCATACATCACTTGGGAATCCTGGTGCATTTCCAAATCCGCCATCTGAATTTTGGCAACTTTTTAGATAAGCGATACATTTCTCTTTATTTGGAAGCGGTTGTTTTACAATAAATGCTGAAATAATTACACAGTAAGTTGTAAATACTTCACTCGGATGATTTGGTTGCTCTCCAAACCCTCCATCTGGATTTTGGCTAGAGAAAATACTATCAGCTAGTAACTCTGCGCCCTCTATTTCCATATCAAGTACTGCTAAATCAGAAAGAACATGCATAGCAGAAAAGTTCTGATTAGATGTATCAGATCTAAATCCTAGCGGCGAACGATACGCAGTTAGGCCATATGCCGGACCAGCTTTTGTAGAACGAGACCACTCAAGGTATTTAGGGATGTTAAGTTTTAACTCTTTAATTGGCTCAGCAATTGTAGTTAATTCATGTTTTATAGGTGTTTTTTCCAACTGAACAGCCGGGTATGTTAAATCTTCTGCTAATTCAAAAACATCAACATCATTCTTTTTTGCCAATGACATTGCAAGCAATACTAATGATTGTGTTTTTGCCTGCTTTTGATGTAAAGGAACGTATGCAGTATTACCAGCATGGAAAGCTCCTGGTGTATGTTGTGGAACCATTATATGACGAATAAGTGGTGCAGTTGGATCTAATGGTGTAGAAAAGAAATTACCTTGTCCTAGGAATATACCGCCATTATTTCGATCCACAAATTTATAAATTTCTTGTGCTAAATCTTTAATTACTGCTTGATACTTTTGCTCAGTATGCAAATTTAATTGCGAGATTGCTAATAATAATAATGCTTGGTCTGAAATCAGTTTAATGGGAAATGGTGAGAAATCATTATTATAGTACGCTTGTACTGCCTCTACCTTGACCATTCCATCAATATTTGCTTTGTTCCAATAACCACCTAATGATGGGTGTTTCATATATTTTAAAATAAATATCAACATATCTTCTGCGAAAGATATTAAACTTTTATCATTAATTAAATATTGAACTTTAGTGATTGCATAAATTGCTAGTGACATTGATTCTGTTTGCTTACCAGCAGATTTCCATGGTTTACCATCACCAGATAGCATAGTATAAGCTCCACCATATTCAAAATCCACAAAATTGTTTAATTCCACAACCATTTCTTCTAATAACCCTTGGTATAATGAATTATTAGATATCGAATACGCTTTCTCTAAAGCCAGCATAGTATAAGCTACTGTTTTTAAATCTCTTCTATAATCAATAATCTCTTCCCAGTCACGAGATAATCTACGCGGGAAACCATTTTTTATATAAAAGATTGAACATGTTTCTAACAACTTATAACCATCTTTTAATAAGTTTTCATCCTTTAGAACATCCGCCGCCTCTAGTAACGCCCAAGCTGTTAGGACTTGTACTGCAGGTGTTCTTACCCAGCCCGGACCATGAGGTTGCCAAAATCGATCCGTTAATTCAATAAATCCAATGTATTCTTTATCTTTCATATAGCCAAAAACACTTACAAGCTCTTTAATCTCATCGTGTAAATGCTCTCTTTCTGAAGATTGACAAAGAGAAAGAATACTAAGTGCTTGATCTTCTAATTGTTTATCATCACAAATAATTTCTTTATCTCCATCAAGGGCTGTAAAGAAACCATTGTATTCACTATCTCTTAAATTATCCGTTAAGAATCTTTCTATTGAATGATTTGCTACTGATTGCGTCATCAAATTTTCATCCTTTCGGTTCTATTTAAACTGTAACAAGATTTTTTTCTTGTATTGCTTCTAGTACATTTAAAATATGATTAGCAGCCTTTGCTGCTCCATTAACACCCGGAGCGATTTTTTCATATTTTTCAAGCAAAGTAGTAACCGCTTCTTCATTTTGTATTAAAGTCTCTACTTTTTTAATCAATTCTGGCAGGTTACCACCATAATTTGTTTCAAATCCTAATTTTTGTAATCTATCATAGGCTTCAGACTCATGATATTCTTTGTAAGATGCAAGACAGAAAATTGCAGGAACTTTAAGGCTCGCTACTTCCGTAACAGTAATCCATCCTGGATGTGCCAATAAAACTGATGCTTCTTGTAATAATGGAATCCAATTTGGCAAATAAGGAATAGAATGAATTCCCTCTGGTACCTCCATCTCACTTCTACCTAAAAGTACCATTTCTAAATCATTTTGCTTAGATTTCATTTCAGAAAATAATTGAATAAACGCATCTAGTAATAATTTTTTATTTTCTTCAAACATTGTTGTACCACTAACAGTTGCGACAATAATTGGCCCATTACCTAATCCTAGTTCTTTACGAATTTCATTACTAGATAGTTGATTTGGACGAATCATTGGTCCCACAAAATGAGCTTTCTGATTTTGTAAATATTGTTCCATAAAACTACCCTGATCCATCTCTTTAACATAAGGCTTGTCTGTTAGAATTAAATCTATATTTTTACACATTTGACCAAAAAGTTGATTTAATGTTTCGCGCGCTTGATCCATTTCATCTGATGAAACTTCAAAACCACCCTCAAACAGTTTTTCATTTGGTACATCTACAAGTGTAAAATTATAACGTTCTGTTACAAATACATTTTTTAAATTAAGATTAATCGCTGCTAAAGTAGCGTTAATATTATAATCACTCACTACGACATCAGGCTTATATTCATTAAATAAGTTCATGTATTTTAATATCTTATTTCCATTGTAGAAAGTATCTACAAAATAATCCTTAATCATTGTATTCCAATTAAGATTATCTGAAAGATGTGATTTCTTTGAATAATCCACCAAATCATTAGGATTAAAATTTACTACTTTCACACCAATTTCATCAAACATAGTGGTAAATACATTTTGAAGTGAGGCTAAAAATACTACAACTTCTTCACTTGATTGTTGTTTTAACTCCCTTGCAATTGCATACATTCTCATATTATGCCCAGTGCCTGTTGGATTTGGAACCAGTGCGATCATGTATTAATTTCCTCCTTTTTTAAATGACCATAATGTATTTCTTTGGGTGCTACATCTTTAAGAATTAAGGAATTTGGTTGAATTATTGCACCATCACCAATCCTTACCCCGCCTAAAATAAAGCTTCCATCGCCAATAATGACATTCTCACCAATAGTTACAGGCATAAATAACATTGGTAAAGACTGAAATCGATAATTATGGCTGGTTGTAACAATGTGAACATTTTTCCCTATTATAGTATTATTACCAATACTAATTTTCCCGCCACCTTCTAGAATGGAAAAATCCCCAATGCTTACGTTAGTTCCCATTGAAATTCCACCATTAGTAATTACAGTTTTATTTGTGTCAACCATGCTTTTACCTATTGCGATAACAGAATTCCCAAATGATGCTCTACTTTCAATATTAAAAGTTGCATCTAAGAAACAGTTTTGGCCATAGGTTGATGATGATAAACTTAATAGTTTTTCTTTAAATTGAATATGTTCGCTACCATTTTTAAAGTTGTTATATTCCAAAATTTCAATTATTTCATTCTCGATTTGTTCTTGAAGCTGTATTTTTTTTTGTTTTAAGAAACTTTTAAATTCAGGGCTCTTATCTCTTATAAACTCTCTTCTTTTTATCACTTTGGCTGGTCTTCCAATTGCAATTGAATTCGGAGGTATATCTTCTGTAACAATAGCTCCAGCTCCAATTACACTCCCGTGACCAATAGATACACCATCGGAAATAATAACTTGTGCACCAATCCACGTTTGTGCTCCAATATGTACGCGCTTACCATCGTTTCTACCAATAATAGATTTTGAAGCAATTTGACATCCTTCATCTATACTTGCGTTATACACTTGAGAACGAAAACCAATAAATACATTTTCTTTAATAATAGAATTTATTAAATTATTATCTCTACGTATCCATGAATTATTAAATACTTTGGTATTAATTATATTAGTTCCCATTTCGATTAAAGGATATTCTGAATCAGTTAGAAAAGATATAAAATCATTAAAATTTCTTACAATATTATTAATCTATATCGCTCCTCTCCCTACAACATCATATTACTCTATATATATATAATCGTCTTGAAGAAAGCGTTAAGATATAACTTAAAGTTTATTTAGAATTGGTTAAAAAATACATTTTTATATAATCCCCATTCCAAGGATATACTTATATAGGAGAGTATTCATCATGAGTTACTACTAAAATCTTCTCATGAGTATTAAGTAGAAAAATAAGGTTCTGCTGCAAAGGCTCTATAGTTCTTGCAAGTAATCTCCTAAACTTGGACATACTGATACTAGTATTCTAAAAAAGGATGTGATTGGTACATAAAAGCAAAATCTATTTAAGTGAAAACAGTATCAATCAGCAGTTTGGATTAACTGCTTAACAGGTGATTCCATTAGGAATCCTTGATTCTTTTTATTTATCATCTTTTTGCATCAGAACCGTTTAAAACATCCTATTCACTGAAGAAATACTATAATTACACTATATTTGCTGTTTTTTTTTGACATAAAAACAGCCCTTTAGATTCTCATATCTAAAGGGCTGTTACGCTGCAGCTTTATTAACAACGGTACATCTTTATTTCAAATTTACATAATAAATAATCAAAGGAATAATTTTTTTACGCTACAATTGTATGATACTTTATATCAAAATGACGGATTCTATTGTTCATGTTGTATTTTACTTAATTCTTTAAAAAAATTAGGATATGAAACAGCAACCGCCTCAGTCTCTTCAATTATTGTTTTACCTTCAGCAATAGTGCCCGCAATTCCAAGCATCATACCTATTCTATGATCACCATGACTTTTTACTATATTACCCTGTAAAAGGGATTTACCGTATATAATCATGCCATCATTTGTTGCTTCTATATTCGCTCCTAATTTTGCTAACTCATTCACCACTGTATCGATACGATTCGTTTCTTTCACTTTTAGCTCGTGTGCATCTTTAATGACTGTAATACCTTCTGCTTGTGTTGCCGCTAAGGCGATAATTGGTATTTCATCAATTAAACTTGGTATAATATCTCCACCAATTTCAATTCCCTTTAGTGAAGATGTTTCAATTATAATGTTTGCAGCAGGCTCTGGTGCATTTTCATTAATTGGCTCTATAGTAAACGTAGCACCCATTCTCTCAAGAACATTTATAATACCTGTACGAGTTGGATTCATTCCTACATTTTGGAGTAATAGTTTACTATTTGGAGTAATTGCTCCCGCTACTAAAAAAAATGCCGCTGATGATACATCACCTGGGACTTGAACATCTGTTCCAGTTAACTTTTGTCCTCCTTGTAGTTTCACGGTTTTCCCTTCACGAGTTACTGTAACCCCGAACGCCTCAAGCATTCTTTCAGTATGATCTCGTGAAATATGGGGTTCTTTAATTTTTGTTATACCTTCAGCACTCAACCCAGCAAGCAAAATAGCTGACTTCACCTGCGCACTTGCGACAGGTGATGCATATTGAATCGCTTTTAAATCTCCACCACGTATTGTGAGCGGTGTAAACGTTCCTTCTTCTCGTCCATCTATATTTGCCCCCATTTGTTTCAATGGACCTGTTACACGATTCATCGGTCTATTTGCGATAGAAACATCACCTTGTACACATGAAAGAAATGATGCATTCGCAAGTATTCCTGACATTAATCGAATCGTTGTACCAGAATTACCAACGTTTAATACCGCTTTCGGTTCTTGTAATCCTTTTAATCCTTTTCCAATCACCGTAACTTCGTCCCCATTTTGCGTAATCTCTACTCCCATTTCTTTAAAACAAGAAATGGTACTTAAACAATCCGCACCAGAAAGAAATCCTTTAATTGTTGTTTTTCCTTCTGCAATTGCGCCAAACATGACAGCACGATGCGAAATTGATTTATCGCCAGGAATTGTTATTGTACCTTTTAGTCCATTTTTAACAGGCTGTATTGTTTGTTGTTTCATATATTATCCCTCTTTTAAAATTTCTTTGCATACTTTTTATGAAACTTAATATTTTGTTCAATTAAGTCCATACGATCTTTTCCGAATTGTTCGACTAGCGCATCTGCAAGTTCCCATGCCACAACAGATTCAGCTACTACACCTGCTGCTGGTACTGCGCAACTATCAGATCTTTCAATACTCGCTTGGAACACTTCTTTCGTATCAATATCAACACTTGCTAACGGTTTATATAATGTAGGAATTGGCTTCATTACACCTCTTACGACAATTGGCATACCTGTTGTCATACCGCCTTCTAAACCGCCGGCATAATTCGTTTTTCTCGTGTATCCTTTTTCTTCATCCCACAGAATTTCATCGTGCACTTTACTTCCTGGCTGTCTTGCCGCTTCAAAACCAACGCCAATTTCAGCGCCCTTAAATGCATTAATACTCATAATCGCACCAGCAAGTTTTGCATCTAATTTACGATCGTAATGAACGTAACTACCAACGCCAATTGGCATACCTTCTGCAATGACTTCCACGATACCACCGATTGAATCCCCACTACTTTTTGCGTTATCAATCGCATCCATCATTTCTTGTTCTACTTCTTTATCTAAACATCGAACAGGTGAGTTTTCAGTAAGCGTTTGAATTTCTTCTATCGATAACTGAGTAATATGCTTCGATTTTACTCCGCCAATTTCAAGTACATGTCCTGCGATTTTCACACCTAATTCTTTCAATATTTGTTTCGCTATAGCACCAGCCGCAACTCTTACTGTCGTTTCCCTTGCTGAAGAGCGCTCTAATACGTTTCTTATATCACGATGGCCATATTTAATTGCCCCGTTTAAATCCGCATGTCCTGGACGTGGTTTCGTAATTGTTCGTTTCATTTCTTTACTTTCTTGCCCTGAAATTGGTTCTGCTCCCATTACTTTCGTCCAATGTTTGAAATCATCATTTTTTACGATTAGCGTAATTGGTGATCCCAGCGTCATTCCGTGACGTACACCACTTACAATTTCAACTGTATCTGTTTCAATTTGCATACGTCTTCCACGCCCATGCCCTTTTTGTCTTCTTAATAATTCTTTATTAATATGTTCCGCCGTTAATGTTAAACCTGCAGGTACACCTTCTAAAATAACTGTTAACTGCGGACCATGTGATTCTCCAGCCGTAATGTATCTCATTTCTCTTACCCCTTTATTATTTTTTTGTACAAAAAAGTCCCTACTGAGCGCTCAGTAGGGACGATGTTTATCGCGGTACCACCCTAGTTGTAGACTAAATTTCCATCTACCTCTCTTCTTCTTTAACAATCAATTAACCGTCTTTCCCCCGCAACTACTTTCATGACGAGAAGGATACTCCAAGGCTGTAATTCATGCTTAACTTTGTACTGGTTCACACCGACCATCAGTTCTCTTTAACAGTGAGATAAATACTACCGTTCCCTCTTCAGCGCATAAATATAAACTTCTATTTCAAAAAAACGATAGAGCATGAACTACTCACCACTTAGCAAATCTTTCATCATTCTGAGCGTTACAACCCTAAATTTCCAACGCTTGGACGCTCCTTTGGTACGGTTGATATTTTACACAGGAACCGAATGGCTTGGTTTTCTATTTTATTCCTGCAACCTCATATATCAAATTATCAAGGAACTTCATATAGCTAGTTTATCAAAATCAACTCCTACAGTATAGTCGCATTTTATGAAAAACATCCGATTTAAACTCGACCTCAAAACTTCCACCAAGATATCCCCTTAGATTAATTTGTTCCTTTAATCTATACGATTATCTAGTCTCTTTTCCATTTCTAATAGTTTTGCTTGCTGTACTTTATTAATTTCTTCTATCATAGCGCTATATTATTGTTGAAATTTTACCTTTTACTAAATCATCATGATTTAGTAGCTTTATATTTACAGTAGTCCCCCTCACAAATACATAAGAGTGTCTGTAACGCCCTCTACTATCACCATCTATAGAATAATTTTTTTACCTAAAGTAAGCACCACCAAGAGACTAATTTTCTAGGAAACCTTTATAAATTTCACATACCATAATGAGTAGTTATCCCTAGTAGGGAAAGACTAAACTCCAAGAATAAGAGAAACTTAAACTAAGTAATGCTGTAACGCTATAGCTAGCTGACCGAGCCATGTATCGTAGATATAATAATGTGTTGGCACAGTGGACAATTAAAAATTAACCAGCTGGTAGCCCTTCGGTTAGGCTATATGATACTGTTTCTTCTGCCATAGCGCTATTGTTTTTTTCTTGTAGTAATATATTATCCATTTGGGGAAACAGCTCGTTTAAATAGCTTAAATAACTCTCTCTTTTTTGTCCTTTTTCACATAACGCAAATGAAATTAACATGCCAATTGTTGAAAAACCTGTTTTTGCAGTTTTTCCTTTCCCTTTAACAGTCTTATATATTTTATTGCTCTTTTTCAGGACAGTGTTTAGGGTGCTTCTAGGAATATTAATCGCTTCACATAGTTCTTTTTGTGTAAAGTATAGTACAGGTTTGTTTTTCGAATTCATCGACAGGAAAGCAATAATATCCGCTTCCCACTCATGCCAATGAGAACGTACTCGATCCTCACGTTGCTTCTTGTGTTTTCTCCAAAATGCAGCTGGTAATCTAAACGAATTAACTTGTCCAGGTGTCGCATATGTTTGAAGTAGACGATCAATATAATCTTTGTGTGCAGCCTGGTATTTTCCTGAATATGCAGACATGACAATCCCTCTAACCTCAGCATGATCTAAAGGTTGTTCCAGGTTACTATTAAACTGATCCATCATATCTAGTGTCTCTTTAATTAATACTTCACTTTGAAAACATGCTAATGAAAGAGTGAAAATTGCATTATTGCGTCCTGCTTTTGTTTGTTGTGGCGCTATATTCGTACAATTTATTATTTGCTTAAACCATGCTTCTTCTACCTGTTTCGGTTGCTCTACAGGTTTGTTTCTCGAAAATGGAGTTTCAATTACGTTATTTTCACCTGGAATTACGGAAAATTCTTTGCCTTTGTTATCATCTTGTCTCTTACTCCAATCCTGCAGCTCTTTGAAAGAATATACATTTTCCTCAAAGAACATAATGATATTCTCTTCTGAAGGCATTCTGAAGAATCCAAAGTGATTACATGTTAAATCTACTTGTGGTAGGCTTTCAGCAAACATTTCTCTCAAGTTTTGAGAGATTCTTTTTGCTGATTTAATAGCGATATAGTTCTTTTTATTTGTTACATATACAGCTTTATCTAGCACATAATATACTTGGTAACCCTTTGTAGTTTGAAGGATCATAGTCGGCACACCAAAACCAGCATTTAAAGCAACATCGTTAATCGCTGTCATTGGGAATGACTTTGAATCAATATCAATTACGAAACAATTAATTTGCTGTAAGTTCTTTTCCGTATGCCCAACAATTGTACGAAGACCATTTTCGCTATATGTACCAAAATTATATACATTAGGAGTCCAGTGAGAAGCTTGTCCAACATGATCCAGTGTAGCTTCCTCAGATGATAATACTACTCCTCTTGTACCAAAAGGTGCGCTTAAATCAGCTTTTTTACGAGTGATAAATATAGAACCTTTTTTATTCTTCTTACCATTCAGCATTTTGTCTTCAAATTTCTCTTGTTTTGTAATAGATACTAGAGCAGCTTTTGAATTTTTAGATTTATATTTTCGTAAACCTTTATGAAGTATAAGATTAATAGCTTTCTGTACTGTATTCATGTTGGATCTCCTTTCTACTAGATTTAATACAACAAAAAAGGTGAGCAGTTATATCACTGCTCACCTAAATAAATAGACTTCCCGAATTGTATAAAAAGGCAGAAAAAACCATAATTAAATACGCTTATAGATGCACTTAAATAAGGGTTTCTATCTTTACAAATCTACACTAATTAACTATACTAATAGGAGATATTTCATATCTCAATAACATAGTTAACTAGAACGGTTTGGGAAGTTTACTCACTGATAGAGCAGTGACGTAAATGGAATACAAGATGTTTCCAGCAAATTGTATTCACCAAGAAGTAGAAATGTTTCCAGCAGATCTACTTCCTCTGTCTATGAGATTTCCAGTCTCATAGACAGCCGTTCTTTTTTATTTGTTTTTTGTGTTTATGTGTCTTATATATCCTACTAATTCTTCCGAATTTTTTATGTATATTATCAAACTAAATTGAATTGCGTTGAGAAAACTTGTTGTCTATAACGTTACAACAAGTTTTTTTGTTTGTAAACAAAGAATTTCAACAAAACTTCTTTCATTTACACAAGTTCACATGTGTAAATGTGAACTTGTGTAAATACCCCTTATCCGCTTTCGTTCTATTATTTAAACGAAAAATATTAAACTTAATTTTACACTTGTGTAAATGTCCACAAGTGTAAATGTGTAAAAAAATAATCATATCATCCTATCACAAACCCATTATATCAGCGTTTCTCTTTTGTTCGTGAACTTGTGTAAATGTGGACATGTGTA